>NZ_JBMLSD010000360.1:0-51770 GCF_049240685.1 Flectobacillus sp. | reverse complement strand
ATTTTTTTAAACTAGATTTATTTTGCCGAAAGCTCAATGCTGAAAGCCGTAAGCTTAAAAAATAAAGCGTTTTTATGAAATTATAAAGCCCTTTTGCCTAAGGCTTACGGCTTACAGCCTAAAGCACTCAATACAAGTCGTGTAAGCCTACCCAGCATAGGATGAATACGCCGATAATATCTTACTCAGAAACGGAATTGATTTAATCCTTTTTTTAATTTTAGCTCATTTCCTTTCCACACTAATTTTCCTTCTACAGGACATTCTATGTGAATTTCCCAGTGATTATTTTTCATAACATAATCACAAACAATTTTGCCTAGTGGATGAGGCATTTGTCCCTGTATTGCCTTCAGACTTCCGAGATGAGGTTCAATTTTTATTTTTGAAAATCCTTGCGCATCAGAGTCAATCCCTAAAACAACACGGTAAAATTCGATATTAGGACTGGCGCCCCATGCGTGACAATCAGACCGCGCATGTTCTATTTCAGAGATTTCTGCCCATGTAGTCAATCCTAAGTCAATATTTCTCTTCCAATCACCAAGCCATCTTAGGTATTCATCTCCCCTCCCAGCTTTTACTAGGGCTTGGTGCAAATAATACTTAAAATAAATTGAAGCAGAAGCCAAAGACTTATCTTGGAGTAATTTTTCAGTTACTTTAGCATAATTATTTGGAGAAAGAACCCCGGTAAGTATTCCCAAGCTATTGGCATGTTGCGAAAAAAAATCTTTTTGTTCTGTATCAGCCAATAATCCTTTTGAAGCATCCCAATACTTTCTGCGAATCATATTTTTTAGTTGAACAACCTTTTGATTGTACATTTCGGCATAGGTTTTCATGCCTAATTGGGCTTCTAGTTCAGCTGCCAACTGATAAGCCCACAATAACTGTAAATCCAACACAGCCGACTCTCCATGATTTCCGAGCGGAGCTTCGCCATTAGACCATCCTTTCCGATTCTCGACCCAATCTGTAAAAATCCAATAAGGGACTTTCCTTAAAGAGCCTTCAGAATTTTGATGTTTTTCAAAAAACCATAATACATTTCTGACGCCTTGGAGTTTTTCTTTGACAAAACCTGCATCATTTCTGTATCTCAGATAATCGTGAAGCATACCAATGTACC
The DNA here is from genome assembly GCF_049240685.1 of Flectobacillus sp. NCBI lineage: Bacteria > Pseudomonadati > Bacteroidota > Cytophagia > Cytophagales > Flectobacillaceae > Flectobacillus > Flectobacillus sp. The sequence continues at coordinate 50,638 of NZ_JBMLSD010000360.1, read as the reverse complement.
ATAACGAAAATGTAGGGATTTGCTGGGGCGAATAAGAAGGATGACGGCTCAGTGTTATTCCTTCGGCCATTCGAGAATGATCCATTTGATTCAATGCATTACGAGCCAAACGGTCATCTCCAGCATTAAAATAGGATACTAAGGCCTGAATACGGGCGTCGCCTATGTATTGGAGCTGCTCATAATAGGGACAATCCATATAGGTATCCACAGCGCAAAGTCTGGCAGTTCTCCAACCAACGTTTAAGTATGTCTGAAAATCGAAATTAGTACTCAGTATTTGTGATTTTTGAGTAAAAGGAAATCCTACAAATGTGCTCGAAATTTCGAGTATTTGAAGTGGTTCGCTACTCGTTTGAATATCCAATTGAAGATATCTAAAGGTTCTATAGCTTAGAGATTCAAAAATTTGTGTAGACTTTCCCGAAAGCAGTAGGCTGTCTTTTCTTCCGACAATTACCTTCCCTTCTATTTCATTACGATTATTTTTAAGAATAAACCGCTTCTTCAAAGCCTCTTTATCCATCAAGGCCTCTGCATAAGTCAATCCTATTTGGGTATTCTTTCCATTTTTCATGACTAATTTTGGAAAAGCATTTGTCAGAAAACCTTGATCCAAAAGAATTTTAGCATGTGTGTTTGGAGGGATAACAAAATCCAATTTCTCAAGACTAGCAAACTCCAATACTATTCCTTCCACCTTTCTGAGGCTTGAAAAATACTGTTTTCGTAATTCCATTTGAGGTAAAGAGGAAGGAACTAACATCCAATTATTTATATCAGAGATTCCCTTGGGGCAGGCGCCTCTCCATCCTACTTGTTGCGCAGCTACCCAAGAATCATCATCAAAATTTTCAGAAGCCCAATCAGCAGACAATGCTTTGTTATAGTCCAGTAACTCGCCCGAACCTGCTACATAATAGGTCGGATAACCGACACCCTTTGATAATGGCTGGTAGGCCGCATTGGTAAAACTCTTCCAAGTCGGGTTAGTATCTAAGATTTTCTCCTGAGTAGTATTTCCTGTCAATACAAAAGCCGTTCTATTTGAGATTTGCCCTTCGGCTCGATAATTTCCCTCATTCCACACTATCGAGGCTATTACATTTTTGCCCTTTTTCAGATATGGCGCAATATCGATAGTTTCAAAATTCCAATAGGATAAATCACCTCGGGCTGGTCCTTGCGAAGCCATTTGACCATTTACAAACAACTTATATCGATTATCGGCTGACACATGTACAATAAAATCGGAGGGTACTTCATTCAAAACAAAGTTTTTCCTAAAATGATAAACCCCGTAGTCTTGTGGATTTGAGTGTGGGGCTGCAATCCAATAAGCTGTCCAAACCTTATGTAATATATCTTGATGGATGCTTTGAGCCCGACTGCACAAACCCAAAGCGAAGAGAATGAGTAAAAAGAATAAACGTTTCATTGGATAGTCTGTTATTTTTTAAGAATCATACAAAATAGCTTGGGAAAGTTCTATTTTATAATAATTTATTTATGAAAATAAAAGACTAAATCCAATAAACTGTCATTTACAATCCTTATTAGACTTATATAGAATACATACAAAGTATCTCGAATTCAGAAAGTAAGTCGGATAAATACATTAACAATCTAATTACTGGACAAAAAGAGAAAAGGTATTTAGACTTTTTCAATGAATGCTTAAATACAGTTTAAAACTGTTAAAAAAATGAGTCCAAGACTAAGTCTTGAACTAGTAACCTCAAATTTGTCCAGTAATTAGGTTAACAGTAGATTATTTATTGTAATATATTAATAATCAAAATATTAACTTCTATTCTTCCCTTTGGAATACTATTAATTTAATCTTTCTTGCTACTTACTTAAGTTCTTAGGCATAAAATTAATGTTTTCGTCCATGGGTGCTGGACAAAAGACGGTTATTTTGCTTTTCCCAAAAGCTTCAATAATTGCCATTTTAGGTTTGCGTAAAGCCCCATGAATCCATGAGGAATCACGTAATCCAGCAATACCTTTTTGGTGTGGGCTAAAGAATTAGGTCTTGATAGGTTCAAAGATTTTAGCGCGTAATATCGTGATAAAATTGGATTATCCCCATACTGAATCGAATTGGCCAACATCAGATAATATCTTGCGATATTTTTACGAACTCGAGTATGAAATCTATAGTCTAACTCTTCATCTATACCCTTGTACATACCAATTCTATTGAGCAGAAATTCGGCATCTTGTTTTCCATCTGTAAAGCTCATTCCACCTCCATTTTTACGATAAACGGACATTACTTCGTTCATGTAGTAAAACTTACCATGTTTTCCGAGTAAGATATATCTTGGAATATCACCACTTTTTGACTCATGAAACCATCTTGGATAGGTTTTGATAATACCATGCCTAAACATTACTGCCGAGGTTGCCATATACCATATTTCATCTTCTCCTACCAAGTCATCGATGGTCGTAATAACCTTTTGGTCTGGCTTATTTACATAGTCATCAGGATGTGAACCATCTTCAAAATGGATTAATGCATTATGAAAACAGGCCACAAAATCGGGATTCGCATCCAAAAAATCTACTTGCTTCTGAAGTTTATGAGGACTAGTCCAATAATCATCACCATCCATCGGGGCAATATACTGTCCTTGTGCTTCTGCCAAAGTAGCCATTGTATTATTTTTCCCAAAACCTCCCAAATTAACTGGATGTAACAGCGGTTTAATCAAATGGGGATATTTCTGCTGATATTCCTTAATGATATCGGGAGTGCTGTCGGGCGATGCATCGTCCCCAACAATTACTTCAAATTCAAAATTAACTTGTTGATTAACAATACTATCTAAGGTTTGACGAATATAATTTTCGTGTTTATATGTATGGACGATTACGCTAACTTTAATCATTGAACTTGGTATTAGTCACAATATTGAACAAAATATTCAGTACTGTTTGAGTATCGGTTTACTTAAAAATTAAAATAGTGATTTGGAAAACATGTATGCAAGAAAAACAAAAGACCTGTGAGTTATACCCACAGGTCTGCAAAGATACAAGGAATATTGTTAGGCAAAAATTTGCTCAAGTTGTTCTTTCTTAGGAAAATCTGGAGTAACCAAATTTTCTTCTGGCTTATAAATGTAAGGCATCGGAAAACCACGCTCTTGAAAGGTAGTTTCTGCCATATTATTGTAGCGCAATTGAATCGACCAACGAATATTTTGCGTGATATTATCGCCAGAACGATGCACCAAAAACGCTGAGAAAATCAATAAATCACCCACTTCAAAAGAAGTCTGTACATAATCCTCCTCTGGCAAAGATTCTTGAATCGAACCAGTGTAACCAGAAGTATCAGCTTGTAATAATCCAACGGTATGGCTTGCAGGTATAATTTGTAGAGAACCCAAGTCAGCCCCACAATCCACCAAAGGGAACCACAATACAACGCTATCCAAAGAGCCCTGTCCAGTACGCCAATCTTGGTGGGCACCCAATTTCCAGTGGCTACCACCTTTCGACAAATAGCGGCTATTGAACTGCATGGCTGGTCGAACAGCAATAGTAGGAAATTCATAACCGATTTCCTTCAATAAATTAACAATACGGTCATCTGTACCCAAACGATGCATTGAAATCAAATGCTGTACTTGTTTTCCAGTATTAACGAATGAAGTAAAATCAGCTTGAAAATAATCAAACATCGCTTTTTCGAAGGTATCACGTTCGTTGATATCTACGTCAATACCGAGCACACGTTTAATTTGAATAGCAAAAAGCTGTTTTGCTTCTGAATAAATTTTGCTGATTTCTTCTTTTGAAAAAAAGTTTTTCAAAATCAAATATCCGTCTTTATTGAATTGTTCTTTTGAGGCTGCCATAGCTTAGTGAAATGTTTGGCTAATTGCTTAGCAATGGGTTCAACAATGGCTCAAAATTATAGTACAGGAGTTGGTAAATTTATGATAAATATCAAAAACCTGAGTGACTATTTTTCTGAAACAGCATAAGCAAAACCTGATGCGCCAAAACCATTGCCGTTGTATAACAAATATTTCTTGTCATTATGTTCATAATAATGAGCATAATTTATCATATTATAATCAAAATCTGCTGGATTTTCCGACTTTGCAATCCCTACCAAATCGTCCTTTCTTTCCCATTTGATACCATCCAATGATTCGGCATATCCCATACGGTAGCTTTGATTTCGATCGGTACGATAATCGCGCGTGTGACGGTACGAGTAATACATTTTGTAAATACCATCTTCTTTAAACACACTTGGACGGCCTACGGCATGTAAAAAATCGTCAAATGCCAAAACTACATCACCCGTAGAAGTCCAATGAATCCCATCTTTTGATTCTGCATAACGACAATCATAGAATGGCTCAGGATACCCGTGAATATATTCACACTTCTGCCCTGAAATATGCCACATTCTCCAAACACCGTTATCGTACATAACCGAAGGTTGAGCTGCCCAGATAGGATTGTGAATCGAACGGTCCATAATTGGTCCACGGAACATCTTTTTGAAACTCAAACCGCCATCATGACTTACCGCCAAGCCCATCGACAAGCGGTAAGAATTGTGTGTGCGATTCCAGCCTGTGTAGTATAACCAAATATCGCCATTAGGCATATCAACAAACCAAGAGGGCATTGCACCCGTTTCGTCATATTCGCCTGGACCACCTAATTCCAAAATTGGCTTATCGTGAATATAGCGAATCTGAGTTGGGTCATCATATTCTACATCAATAAAGGTAGGACGCGATTGACCTTGCGCATCTCTGGTAGAAAAATATATTCTCAGAAAATCATCATGCTTGTAGGCAAATGGTACCTGAGCATGTGATTGACTATGAGCTAATGAACCATCTGGTTTATAAACTACTCCTTTTTTAATCCACATAGTACTTCTATTTTGTATGATAAACGTAGCGACAGGAATCCGAAATATATTTTCTAAAACCCCAACGCAACACCCTTCTGTAAGAGTGCAGAATTAGATTTAAGTTAGTGGGCAAAATAGAATTTAATTTTTGTGCCCAAGGCATTCAGGTATCAGCTTTCGGCGGTGGGCTTTGGAAAAAGCATAGTAAAAACATTTTAACACTCTGTGCCTGTTGCCTTGTCCCTAAACACCTAACTTAAATAGTATTCTGCTCGATTACTTAAGCTAGGTGTTTAGGCAAAAGACAAAGAGAATTAAATTGATTTTTTTAACAATAGATATATTTTGCCAAAAGCTCAAAATTAAATTCTATTTTGAGTACTAACTCGAGTAATCCTGCAAAGTTAGATTTAACTTGAGTGCTTTAGGCTGTAAGCCAAAGGCCTTAGGTAAAAGGTCTTCATAATTTTCTTTTTTCTCTAGCTTAAAGCTTATTGCCTAAAAACCTTTAATACATTTATGCCTTTTTTTGAGCATTTCTTTCTGCGCGTATTCTCCAATTATCTTCAAAATCTTTACCCGGGATTTGAAGATTTACATTTACTTCTGGAGTTTTTTCGGTTTTATCAAATGCTAATACATAATATCCAAATCCAAAAATCCAGTGTAACTCAAAATTATCAATATTTTTTGGAAGGTCTTCCAATGGTACTTGGTCGGCAAACATAGGATTGGCAGACATCAAGGTTTGGTATGTTGACTGATCACGCAACCAAGGTGCGACACTCTCGTCTCCTACCACAACACGACCACCAACTTTTACAACACGGTTAAATTCTTCAAATGCTTCTTTACGTTCAGAGAAGGTATTGATACCACCAAAGTGAAAAACTGCATCGAAAGTATTGTCTTCAAATGGCAAATAAGTACCGTTTGCAATAAAATAATTTACGTCAACATCTTCAGGCTGCAAACGCTGTTTTGCCAATCGTAACATATTTGGGGACAAATCTGACAAAAATGCCTGACCACCCGGAGCAATTGCTTTAATGATTAATTCAGAATCTTTTCCTGTTCCAGCACCAACTTCCAATACCTTCATACCCGGTTTCAAACCCAACAAATTAGTCATTTTCTGACGTACTGTAGCCTCATCTGAGTTCAAAGATTCAAAAACCCACGTTACCCCACGGTCATAACGCTGATAGGCATCATTGTAAGCAAGCTGCTCTTTGCGATCTTGCTCAAACAATTCCTTGGGGTATGTCAAATCAACGATATCATTGATTTCATAAGAAATGGGCTCTTCTGTCGAGGTATTATGTAAAGTATTGCCATCTTCAGCCAAGACTAAGGCTGTTTTTGTTTTTGGGCAAATAAATTTTTGTTCGTAGTTACTCATCGTGTTGCACGAATTTTTTCGTGATATGAATTATAAATTAATGTCTTTACTAGAAACTTTTGCCTTTTCGGCGGGATTTCCTTTATAAATACTCCAAGGCTCTGTTTTCTTTCCCGTAAAATTTGTTCCCATAGCAAATAACGTTCCTTCTGCCACATGTACGCCATCGCGAATGGTTGCATTTACACCAAAAAAACAATAAGGCTCAACCACACAACGACCCGACAACACTACATGCGAAGTAAAATAGACGTGGTCTTTGATGATTCCATGGTGCCCAATATGATTGCCACTCCAAAGTACCACATTATTACCAATGGTAACAAAAGGTTGAATGGTATTATCCTCCAAAATAAAACAGTTTTCCCCAATTTTATCTGTAAGTACTGTTGCTCGAGAGCTTATGTATGAAATAAATTCATAACCCAAATCTTTTGCTTCCTGATAAACTTTTGCACGAACCTGATTCATTTTTCTTTCAGAAAGGGGTGCAAAAAACTTGTACTCATTGGATGGATACAAGGTCGTAATCTCTTCAAAAGGCACTACAGGCAAACCACAAAAGGTTGGCTCTTTGATATATTCTTGATTTACCGTAAAAGCCACTATTTCGTGCTCAGAGTCGGTAGTCAAATAATAGTGGGCGAGTTCGGCCACCAGTTCTGTTCCAAAAACAACAACTTTTGCCATAGTCCGTTTAGTTTATTTGGTTGATAAATCTCAACCAATCAGGTTAGTATATTTTACTTAAGAATTGGGCTATTGTTTTAAACCAATTCGTAGGCATTCAAAAACTCATGTATTTTTTCGACTGAATTAAACATCAGAACATCAAGAATTGAAAGCCAAGGCACAAATTCATTTTTTAATTGAGGATATTGTACGGATTGACTTTTAATAAAGTTCATCAACATTCCCTTTTCGGCGAATACCTGTTTATCATAAAGCTCTAATCCACCAATAGGATTAATGTAATGGGTGGCCTTTTCTTGTAAACAAATATCTATAATACGATTTTGAGCTTTTAATTCTGTATTCTGATAAATTACAGAACTCGGAACAATCTCCGTGCTTATACCTAGATAATCGTTGATGATTTGGAGATTCGCTACAATAATTTCAGAAAAAATTTGCTTTTCTTGTCCTAAAGTTTGCTCCACTAAAGGCATAACTTGTTGGAAGAAAGGAGCTTTTTTATAACTCTGCTCAAGTGTTTTCACCCATTTATTTTTCCAAGCACTATCCCAATTTACCTCAATTTCGTTGATTAATTTATTTTGACTTGCCTCCTTCAGAGGTATAGTAAAAAGACTATCCTTACCACTAACCAAAATTCTGTTGCGATTAATCCAGCCCCTGTTGATGAAGTTGACATCGTCGTAAATCACAAATTTATCAACTGCATGAATCAATTGAAAATACCCTATATATGGGAAAATATAGGGTTGCATAATCGCTAGTTTCATATTTTAAGCTTCTTCCATGAAAGAAGAAAATTATTTTAACTTCCTTAAATAATAATCTTCACCTTTTGTAATCATATTTTTCATGGTTGTATCTGTACCCAATCGAATATCACCTGGTTGTGGTTTAATTACCTTTTTGGCAAAGAATAAATATTGTGCCTCCTTCGGAATTGGTTGAACCCCCTTCTCGAAAGGATTTATGACAATGAGATTACGAGTCAATTTTCTTCCCCATAAAGGATATTCAAAGTCGTCATTGATAGTTGCTAGGGCAACCGTAGCATCCTGTGGTACTAGCTCATCAAACTTATGATAAGCAGGCGTGATATCTGGACGAGCCCAAGTTTGGAGGTCAATTCTATCTGTATCAAATGCTGAAGGACGTCCTAAAGCTGCCACAGGCAAACATCTTTCATTGAGATACACCACCAGAATAGCTGATACCGAAGCAACAAGCACTACAAATGCCATATAAACTTTCAGTAATTTGAATTGAGCACCTTGTAATCTCCATTTATTACCCTCATGAAAAAGCAAGGTAATCAAAGGAACTGCATAAACGGCAGTACTAATCATGTATCGACCTTTCCAAGCATCGTAAGGTGCTGTAAAGCTCAGGGCAGCAAAATGTAAACAAAATGCCACAGCCAAAATATAAAAGGCAATTCCTCTACGAATAACACCCAAAAGAATTAATACGACCAAAGGAAGTAATACGGCAAAACCAAAAATTCCCCAATGAGGATTTGCGTTAAAAAACTCAAACCTAACGTTGTAAGAAAATGGATTTATCGTAAAATCAGTCTCCTCTTCAAGACGGAGATGTAATTTTTTCTCTACCTTTTCTATGGGTTTACGCATTAATCTATTTACTTCCTCAAACTGTTCTACATTTCTTAGACCATCGAGGTTTACCATATCAATAGAATAACGAACTACATTTCGCGAACCTTGCTCGATTAGATTCCTCAGCGTGCCTGCTCGCTCTACTGATTGATGTTTAAGAGCAGTTGGCGGGCCTATCGGATGGCCGAATATCTGAATATTTTTTAAATATCCCGTTGGAAGTGTAAAAAGGGTAATGCCAACTACCAGTCCCACAATCAAGTGAGACAGTCTACCAAATACTCTAGACCAAAAGTTTTCGAAAGAGTCACCAAATTTGTCAATAAATTTAGCTTTCAAATCTTTCCCAAAAACGGTATATACGATAATCAGAAAGATTGGCGGAAATGAAAACACAAACGTGATTTTATGTCCAAGCGCAATCCCGAAGGTCAATCCAGCAAGATATAAATAACGTCGCCAGTGTTTTTCGCGGTAGGTAAATAAGAAATATACCAAACACGCCAAATACGAGCCCAATACAATATCTGTTTCGGTAGAAATAGACTGCATCATAACATCAGGAAGCAGCCACATTACAAGTGCAGCAAAGACACTTGCCGTAAAGTTCTTGGTCAATCTTTCAGCAATTCCAAACACACCGAAACCGATGATAATATAAGCAGTATGATGAATTACCTTAAACCAGTTCTCGATACGTCCACTCATTAGGTAATTGTATATCTGAATCGTACAAACACTCCTCGGGTAAGTATCTATATTCCAGTTGGTTCCACCAAAATGAGCCATAGACCCGTGGCGCATGTAGTACATCAAACGGTTTAGGTGACCAGTCATACTGTCCCATTCGTTAGGCACAGTATAAAATATAAGGAAAAGATTGGTAATTTCCGTAATAACAAAAGCACCAAAAAGAAAACCAAAAGACCACTTTAGCCAAGTTGGTAAGCTTCCAAACCAGTTCCAAACGAGTTGTGTTCGGCTACCAATGAGTTCAAAAAAGGTGAAACGTTCACGTTGATCACGACCAAACAGCTTTGTAAATTGTACATAAAACACAAACGCAGGTACAAATACTGACAAAGCCCAAAAACGACGGTCGTCTATTTTTCCAATTTCTGAAAGCGCAAATCCTGTTAGAATAACACTTCCACAAAATGTAACGTATGCAGTCAACACAATATCCACCAAAGATTTCATGCAAACCCTAGAGGCTATTCTCAATACAAAGCCAATAAAACTGGCAAATAGAATTGGATAGATAAAGTTCATTACGAATATTTTAGTGAAAAAAATTATAGATTTTCATTTACGATTTTAGCAATCCGATACACATCCTCGTGCGCTAAATCATAATATAGAGGCAATGCTAAAGCCCTTAAAGCAAAATCATCCGAAATAGGGCAAGTACTTTCTTGAGTCACAAATTTGAGCGTACTCAAAGAGGGATAAAAATACCTCCTCGGAACGATTTGATGCTCGGCCAAAGCTTCTTTTACTTTTAACAATACAGCTTCCGACTCAAGAAAAATTGGATAATAAGCATAATTTTTCTCGGTATTTAACGAAAGCACTGGACTACCTAACTTCGACCAATTTAATTCTGCATCATAAATGTCAAAAATGGCCTTTCTTGCGGCAATAATTTCAGAGACTTTTGGTAAGTTTACCAATCCCATTGCAGCGTGAAACTCTGAGTTTTTCCCGTTGATACCAATGGTTAGATAATCGTCTCCGATATGCCCAAAACTTCGATATCTATCCAATAACCACGCATATTCATCATTATTGGTAATAACAGCACCACCTTCTACCGTATGAAATACTTTAGTAGCATGAAAACTACAAGTACTAATATCGCCAAACGAAAGTAGAGATTTCCCATCTACGCTTGCACCAAAAGCGTGAGCTGCATCATAGATGAGTTTGAGATTATGTTTATCAGCAATTTTCTGGAGTTGATACACATCGCAAGGGTTTCCGTATACGTGTGTGGCAAGGATTGCTTGAGTATTTTCGGTGATTGCCTCTTCTACTTTTTGAGGGTCGATACACAAATCAGAGGGGAGAACATCCGCAAAAACAGGATTACATCCTTCCCAAACCACAGAGTGAGAAGTTGCACAATAAGAAAACGGTGTAGTAACAACATCTTTTGAAACCCCTAAAACTTTGAGAGCTAACTGAATAGCAATAGTTCCATTGGATACAAACAAGCAATGCTTTACGCCTAAATAATCCTTAATTTTTTGTTCTAATTCACGAACTAGGGGGCCATTATTCGTAAGTTGATTTCGCTCCCAAATGCCCTTGAGGTAGGCTTCATATTCCTCGTAAGGAGGCAAATATGTTTTAGTTACATTAATCATTTAGCGTAATCTGAATATAAGTTTCAATAATGAAGTTTCTCTTTTTTAGCAAAAACAGAAAGCTTTATTTAATTTTCATTAAATAGCGTTTTCGTATTCCAATTGCATAATTGGAAATTCTATTTTTGGTCGCACATAGCCCGGCCATTTACCGTACCAAACTGTACCTTCGCGATAATCCTCAATTTCAAAAATCAGGGCTTCCTCAAAGTTGTAGATAACAGATGCTGTATCTTTAACAATCATAAACGATAAGGAGTAAGAGCCATCATTCAAGAAATCACTTGGTATTTCACATTCTGCTGAAATAATCCCCTTTTCGAATTTTAGAGAAGGAGTACCAATATTGAAAATACATTCTCCTGTTAAAGAGTTTACATGAAGACTGATATTCAAATTAGCATGCTCGATATAATTCCAAAACTCTATTTGAATCTTGAAAGAAGTACGAACATCCAAATGATTTTGATTATCCAAATAGTTAGGAACCAATTTGACACTTTTCAAGCGCACTCTATCGTTACCAGGAGCCTCATTAGGATGGGTATAGCTAACTTGCAAATCTGTTTTTTGGATTTGGCTCAAATAGTTGGACATAATCAAATTGGTTTCACCCATCTGAATCAATTGTCCTTTTTGCATGTACATTGCTTTGTTACATAAGCCTTGTACCGCAGTTAGATTATGACTAACAAACAAAATGGTGCGTCCAGAAGTGGAGGCATCTTTCATTTTGCCCAAGCATTTACGTTGAAAATCAGCATCACCTACAGCTAGCACCTCATCCACAATCATAATTTCGGGCTCCAAATGTGCTGAAATAGCAAATCCTAGACGAACATACATCCCCGAAGAATACCTTTTTACAGGAGTGTCGAGAAACTTCTCAACTCCGGCAAAATCTACGATCGCATCAAAGTGCTTTTTAATTTCGTCGCGCTTCATTCCTAAAATTGCACCATTGAGGAATATATTTTCACGACCAGACAATTCTGGATGAAAACCTGTACCAACCTCCAATAAGCTAGCTACACGACCTTTTATGGTAATTTTGCCCTCAGTTGGCTCGGTAATACGACTCAGAACCTTCAATAAAGTAGATTTACCTGCTCCATTAGAACCAACAACCCCAACCCTATCTCCTTGTTCAATTTTAAAACTTACATCTCTAAGAGCCCAGAAATCCTCATGCTCTACGTCATCATTTTCACTTTTAGTAAAAATATTACGAAAAGTATCTGTAATCACCTCACGAAAAGTATTTGATTTGGCATTACCTTTCTTATGATCAATGATATATCTTTTGCTTACGTTTTGTGCCTCAATAACTGTCATTCTACTTCGGAATTAAATATAATCTACAAACGAATTTTCCCTTTTTCTAAAGAAAATAATTGCAATAGTTGTGGTTATGCAAACGAAAATAATAGTTGGTAAAAAACTATCCCAAGTAAAAAAAGGATAGTTTGGAATTAGACACCAACGGAATCCTTCGATGATACCAGCGAGAGGATTCAACCAAGTGTAAAAGGGATACCAAGACAATTCTTTTATTGATGAAGTAGAATAAGCTACTGGGCAAATAAAGAAGCCGTACTGAACAATCAGTGGCACAATTTGTTGGAAATCACGATATTGCACATTTAATGATGCAAAAATAATACCTAAACTCAACGCCGCCATAAAAGCAAAAAACAAGAATATAGGTACAAAAAGTAGGTGATAGTCTACCGAAATACCACTGTAAATTAAAAAGGGTACCAACACTACAAAACCTACAAAAAAGTCTAATAAAGGAACGGCCACCGAACTTAGGGGCATTAATAATCGAGGGAAATACACTTTGGATACCAAGTTGGCATTTCCAGTAATACTGTTACTTACTTGCTGAAAAGCAGTAGCAAAAAAGTTCCAGAAAATAACACCAGTGAATACGATAATTTTGAAGTCTACACCAGAAGTATCTTCAATTTTGGCAACCTTATGGAATGCAAATACAAATACCAAAACGGTCATGATTGGCCTTACAACTGCCCAAGCTACCCCAATCATAGTTTGTTTATAACGTACCGTTATATCACGAACTGCCAAAATCCATAGCAATTCTCTAAATCTAACAACATCAGCCCAATAATGCTTTTCAGACCTTCCTGCCTCAATGACTGTTTCTTGCATCGTCTAACTAGTTTTTATTCTTATCCTTAATTTTTTTAATTACGTCGCGACCAGCAACAAATAATAGCGCTAATATTAATCCTATTGTACCTCCTAGTTTGATTCCTTTACCCTTCAAAGTAATATCTGCCCCAATTGGTAACTCAGAATCATCTATTCGAGTAAATAAAGGTGATTCTTTCACCATCGAAAATCTTAAATTATCCAAGTTGCGTACTGCCTCTTGATACAAACCTTGTAATTGTGCCGTGTTAGTACTCAATCTTTGTTGTTCAATCATCCCTTGTTGCATAATTACTTGCTGGTTTTGATCGACCACTTGGGCGTATCGTCTTTGAGTACCGTACAGCTGACTTTTCAATGAATCTACACGACGTTCCATTATACCCAATAACTCGCGAGTCTTTTTCGTCTTTGTTTCGATATAAAAATCGGTAACAGTTTTCAAAAACAAATTAGTCCATACGTGAGAAAGTGTGTCGTTTCGTGTAGTGGCTGCCAAAGTCATCAAAGAAGACTTTTTATTTTCATTAGAAATAGAGGTCAAAGGCTCCAAAAATGATTGTAATGTTCTTACTTTCGAGCGTTCTTGTGGTGTAAACTTTGAGTAGTCGGTATGCTTAAATTTGAAAGTTTGCATACTTTCATCATCTTTCCATTCGTCTTTCAAACCGCCGCTTTTTTCGATTACTAAGTTTCCAAAAATCACTTTTTTACCTCCAACATCAACAGTAGCCAATAGGGCTCTGTTATAAATATTTTTGGTTTTTAACAATTCAAGAAAGTTTTCGCCACTAAACAAGCCACTACTTGCAGTAGCACCACCACCAAGCCCAAATGCACTAGCCAAATCTGACAATCCGCCTCCACCTCCAGAACCACCATTGTCCATATTAAAAACAATCTTTGAGGTGTAAGTATCTGGTTTTTTGGTGACAATATCAGTGAGGTATCCAGCAACAACTCCTAAAATAGTCATTGCTATAATTAACTTCCAATTTGCAACAACTAAGTCTTTAAAGGCAATGACTTTTTTTACTATATCTTCAAAAGAAAACTGATCTTCTGGTAATGTATTTTGAGTCTGAGACATAAGTCTAAATTAATAAATGCTAAAGTTTTCAGATTATTGAATTGCTCGCAATAAGGCGATAATTGTACCTATACCTGTTAATGACGCAGTAACTGTCGAAATGATACTCAAAACTTGTTGAGAAGCAACTTGTTTTTGGTTTATTCTAGGTACTACAATCTCCGAACCTGGGTTGATTTTAGGGTAAATATTAATCAAACCCAACAATTTACGGGTACGATCTACCGAACCATTTGCATAGATTACATAAGAACGTTTACGAGACGAAAGTGAGGTAAAACCACCTGATTCGGAAATATAATGCTTAAACGAAGCTCCCTCAATAAATCTAGTAGAAGTCGGATATAATACTTCTCCCTGCATTCTAACAGTCTGTGGCTCTTTCGGTATTCTGATAATATCTCCATCCTGCAACAACATATTAGACTTAGAATTTTCATTTTCTAATACATCTACCAAATCAATACCAATAGATTCTTCATAAACCTGTTTGATTGGCTCTACTTTTACTGAAGTTTCGGTATTATTATCACTCAAATCTTGAATCTGTCTCGTCTTGCGCTCAACCTCCTGATCTGTCAACTTTACTTTTCTAATCAAAGTTGCTCCAGCAGGATATGCTTGAGCATTTAATCCCCCTGCACGCTTGATAACATCCCCTAATTTTTCATCTTTTCTTTCAAGGGCATACACACCCGGAAATATAACTTGTCCATCTATCGATACAAATTGCTGTCTTTCATAATTAGGAGAAGAGCGAACAAATACCTCATCAAATGGTTCCAAAATAAAGTTTGAAGCCGAAGCACTAACCGAGAGGTCGGGGTTTACTGCAAATTGAAATTTTTCACCGATAGTTGGCGTGATTTGCGATGGGTCATCCTTACCAATATTTTTCTTTCTACGAATCACCTCTATTCTACCCGTAGCCGCAGACTCTTTCAACCCTCCAGCTTTTACAATCAAATCCTCTACAGTCATATTTTTTACGTAAGGATATGTACCTACCGAAAGTGATTCTCTGTTTGTTACAGGTAGTAATCCTACAGAGGTTGTACCAGTAGCTGTTTTTTCTGCAAAACCATCCATAGACTTAAGGTTGATTTCTCCTTGGATTCTTACGGTGTAGTTTTCCATCATCTCTATTCCAGAATACACATTCACTTCATCCTCACGTTTTAGAGGGATGTCTGGTGCACTACCTGCCAAAATAGCCTTGTAGTTTACAGAAATATTTTCTTTTGTCAAATCATCCTTCAAACGAGTAATAATAATTCTATCTAAGAAGGCATCCTCTTTGAATCCCGCAGAACGTTGGATTAATTTAGTCAGCGTAGGGCTATCGTTGAGGGCATATCGTCCTGGGCGAAAAATAGCGCCTTTGATATTCACTAAATTTTCGTATCTATTCATTAAGATTTGATCTACTAAAATGACATCTCCAGCTTTCGGGAAAAATGAAGATATCAAATCACCATTCAAATCAATAAGTTTTCTTTCTTTATCTGTTAGCCTATCAATTTTCAATACATTTTTATAGGCATCAGGCGTAAAACCTCCCGCATAATCATTGATGATTCGCTCAAGGTTTTCGTTTGGCATTACTTCAAAAATTGCAGGTTTCTTTACATGACCCGAAATCTCGATTCTGGATTTGTACGGAGTTACTTGAATAATATCTTGATCTTGTAGCGCAACATCCTGTCTCAAATTTCCTGTGGTAAGTAAGTCATATAAGTCTACACGAGCAATAAGCTTTTTACCTCTAATAACTTTGATTTCACGAAAAGTACCATTTTCGTTAGGACCACCTGCCTGATACAGTACATTAAACACCTTGGCTAGGGAAGGCACGGCGTATGTTCCTGGGGCTACCACCTCTCCTATTACAGTTACACGAATCGTTCGAATATTTCCTAAAGAAATTGTGGCAGTAGTATTGGCTGGTGCTCCGCCAGAAGCACGAAGTCCAACATAAATTTGAGAAAGTCTATTAATAATTCTTTTCTTTGCTTCTTCAATTGTGAGGCCATTAACGAAAATATTTCCCACTTTATCTACCTTAATGTAACCGTCGGGCGTAACTGGTAAAGTGTAATGATTTTCGGAATAACCATTAATATCAATGATAATTTCATCATCAGGACCCAAAATGTAGTTTTTGGGCGTGGCCATCCTCGCATACGAGTCAAATGTAATTTTTGAATTATTGAATATACTATATCCAAAAATTCGTTTTCTGAGCGCTGCAGTGGCAGAATCGGCCGTACTCAAGTTGAGCTCTTTTTGTTTTTTGAGTGAATCTAATTCACCTTTTTCTCCAGAAACCTCTGTTACTTTTCTTGAACCAGTGCTTTTGACACCCGTATTGGTAGTAGTTGTAGGACGATTGTTGGATACAGAAGGTAAACTAATGTTTGCTGGTAATCCGGGGATTTGAGCAAAAGAATTCAAACTCCATAATGCAACCACAAATAAAGATATAGAGCGTAAATAAAATGCAGACATGCATGAATGACAAGAATTTATAGTCTTCAAAACAAGATTGCTTAATTTTTTGTGTTGTAACATAATTTTTTATTTTGTACTGGGGTTGATTCGAGAAGTTTTTTTTCAAAATACTTCAAAAAACACTACTTTTAATTTAAGATAAGTTTGAATTAAATTGCAAAGTAAACGAACTTTTGCCTAAATCTCGTAAATCTTAAGCAGATTAATTAGGGAGTGGACAATTAAATTATCGTTAGTATACTATTTTTCTACCTTTTTCGTAGATTTGCTAACTTCTTAATTCAAAAATACTTTTTTGAGTCAAAAATAGGCTATTTCAACTCAAAAATATAGCCAATAAGTAATTTTAGTAACTTGTGTTGAAGAAACACCCATAAATCATTCTTTCTCTAGCAGTATGTCAACAACGCCAAACAATGAGGTTCAATATACCGAAGATAGTATTCGGTCACTAGATTGGAAAGAACATATCCGCCTGCGCCCAGGTATGTATATTGGTAAGCTTGGCGATGGTTCTTCGTCAGACGATGGTATATATGTATTAGTAAAGGAAATCGTCGATAACTCCATCGATGAGCACATGATGGGGCACGGAAAAGCCATCGATGTAAAAATTTCAGACCACCGTGTAGAAGTACGTGACTACGGCCGTGGGATTCCTCTTGGTAAGGTTATCGACTGTGTGTCTAAAATTAATACTGGAGGTAAATACGATTCTGGTGCGTTCCAAAAATCTGTGGGCTTGAACGGGGTCGGTACCAAAGCAACCAATGCTCTTTCTAGCTACTTTAAGGTTCAATCTTTTCGTGAAGGCAAAACCAAATGGGCAGAGTTTTCGAAAGGTGAGCTTTTGGCCGAATCTGATGGCGAACCAGAAAGTAATGCCAAAAATGGTACTCAAACAATTTTTGAACCAGATAATACGATTTTTAAAAATTACCATTTTATCCCTCAGTATTTAGATAACCTTTTCTGGAACTACGCTTACCTGAATGCGGGTTTATCCATCAACTTCAATGGTCAGAAATATTTTTCTCAAAAAGGTCTTTTAGATTTATTGAGCAAAAAAACCAACGAAGAGGAAAACCGATATCCTATCATTCATTTGAAAGGGAATGACATCGAAATTGCGATGACTCATGGTAATCAATACGGAGAAGAGTATTATTCTTTTGTAAATGGTCAAAATACTACTCAAGGAGGTACACACCTTCAGGCTTTTCGTGAGGCCGTGGTGCGTGCTGTTCGTGATTTCTACAAAAAAGACTATGCCCCTGAGGATATTCGTGCAAGTATTGTAGCTGCTGTGGCTGTTCGAGTTCAAGAACCAGTTTTCGAATCTCAAACAAAAACAAAGTTAGGCTCGGTAACAATGTCTCCAGACTCAAATTCTCAAACGGTAAGGAGCTTTGTGGGAGACTTTATCAAAACTGAGTTGGATAACTTTTTGCACAAAAACCCTACCACAGCCGAAGCACTTAAAAAACGCATCGAGCAGTCGGAACGTGAGCGTAAGGATATTGCTGGTATTAAAAAATTAGCAAATGAACGCGCTAAAAAGGCCAACTTGCATAACAAAAAACTTCGTGATTGTCGCGTTCATTTGACCAACGAAAAGTCTGATGATCGTTACGAGTCAATGTTGTTTATTACCGAAGGTGACTCTGCGAGTGGTTCGATTACCAAATCTCGTAATGTCCAGACACAAGCGGTATTTAGTTTAAGAGGAAAACCGCTCAACTGCTTCGGCTTGACCAAAAAAATTGTGTACGAGAATGAAGAGTTTAACCTTTTACAACATGCTTTAAATATCGAGGATGGTTTGGATGGCCTTCGCTATAACAAAATCATTATTGCTACCGATGCTGATGTCGATGGCATGCACATCAGATTATTGATGATGACGTTTTTTCTTCAATTCTTCCCTGATTTAGTGAGAAATGGGCACCTGTATATTTTAGAAACGCCACTTTTCCGTGTGCGGAATAAAAAAGAAACCATCTATTGTTATTCGGATGAAGAAAGGTTGAGCGCCATTAAAAAACTCGGTCCTAAACCAGAAATCACACGATTCAAAGGCTTAGGTGAGATTTCTCCAGAAGAATTTGGTAAATTTATAGGCGATAATATTCGATTGGAACCTGTAATTTTGGAAAAAGATACAACCATTCCTAAAATTCTGACCTATTTCATGGGCAAAAATACCCCAGACCGTCAGAAATTTATTATCGACAATCTTATCATAGAAAAAGACCCTGCTGATGCAGCGGCATAAGACAATCGAATAGGATTTCGTTGGAATTATATTCGATTATCTCCTCTTCTGCATATAGGCAGCAATATCCTGTTAACCAAAATATGACTTTAGAACAATTACGACAACAGATTGATGAACTCGACAACCAAATGCTTGAAATTTTGAACAAGCGCATGGAGGTTGTAAAACATGTTGGAGAACTAAAAAAAACTACTCAGACCGTTATATACCGTCCTGAGCGTGAAAAGCAGATTATCGATCGTTTGGCGGAAATGAGCCAAGGCTTACTCAATCGCCCAGCAATTGAAGCTATCTATCTCGAAATATTTGCCGTGTCGCGTAATCTTGAATTGCCAGAACGAATTGCCTATCTTGGTCCTGAAGGTAGTTTTACTCACCAAGCCGCCGAAAGTCGTTTTGGTGCTATGAGCGACTATCTTGCTTTACCAAGTATTCGCTCGGTTTTTGAAAGTGTAGATACTGGTCGTGCAAGATTTGGTGTCGTACCAATCGAAAACAACCTCGAGGGTATTGTTAAAGAAACAATCGACCTGCTTAATGAAACAGATTTGAAAATTGTTGCCGAGGTAGTTATTCCTGTGCATTTTACTTTTGCAACAAAATCAGAAAAACTTTCAGATATTAAGCGTATTTATTCGAAAGATATAGCTTTTGGCCAATGCGAAAAGTTCTTGAATGAGTACTTTAACGGAAAAGATGAAGAGTTTTTTGTACAAGTAGATTCTACGTCAAAGGCTGCCAAATTAGCTTCTCAAGATGAACATTCTGCGGCGGTATGCTCTCATATAGCAGCCAAATTGTTTGATGTACCCATTTTGTTCGATAATATTCAAGATTCTTCACAAAACAGAACAAGATTTTTCATTATTGGTAAAGATTTTATCAATCAAAAAAGCGAAAAAGATAAAACTACAATTATTGCCAAACTTCCAGATGATGGCAAACCAGGTACTTTGGTAAGATTCCTTCAAGAATTTGAAAGCCGTGGTATCAACCTAGTCAAAATAGAATCAAGACCTGTAAAAGAAGGTGAAACATTCAACTTCTGGTTCTTGATGGAATTTGACGGGTATTTCCTTGATGAGAATGTTCAACATATCATGAAAAAACATGAGTCTGACATCAAGTGGCTCGGAAGTTATGTCAAAATGGTATAAACTTGAGTTATCCCGAATTTTAAGGATTGGGATTACCCTCCAAGTTTTTATCAAAAAAGCGGTCGGATTTTTTTCCGACCGCTTTTTTGATGCTATCATGCAAGATTTTATTTGGCTTAAGACACAAATACGGAGACGCAATCATTACGTATCTACTGAAGGAATCTCAATTTTAACCTAATCACTCAAAAATCAAATTCGGGATAACCCATGTTTTATCTTAATACTGACTCTTCTTGAAATATTTCTCCAACATGTTTTTGTATATTCTTACACATTTGTGCCAGCGGTAAATCATTTGCGTCGGTACCAAAAGGGTTTTCTATTTCTTCGGCAATTAACTCCAAGCTTGCCAACACATAGAATACAAACACCACCACTGGTATTACGATATAACCAAGTGTAAAAACATAACCAAATGGTAAGGTCATTACATAAAAGAAAATAAACTTTTTGAGAAAAGCCGTATAAGAAAATGGAATGGGCGTATTTCTGATTCTTTCACAAGCTCCACAGATATCTGTAAAAGTACGTATTTCCTCGTTGATAAATAGTAGCTGCTTACCCGTCAAAATTTGACTTTTATGTAGCTCCTGAATTTTTTCAGTCAAAAGTTTGGCAATAAAATTTGGTTTATGAAACTCAGGTTTTACCTTATATGCTGAAATGAATAGCTCGCTATCATTTTGATTCCCTCGTAAATGTCTTTTTAAAGCAAAAGCATACTCTACTATAAGTTTTTCAATCATTCGCCTTTCTTCTATCATTGTCTTCGGAATCATCGCTTGTACCTTGATTGCCAAATTACGAGAAGTATTTGTTAATGCGCCCCAGTTTCGTCTGCCCTCCCACCAACGGTCGTAGGCAGTATTAGTTCTAAAAACTAGCAGCATAGATATCACAAAACCAAGCATTCCATGCATCGCTGGAATATTTTTTACATGAGAATCGTCTCCTAAGCGAAGAACCTCTACCTCCAGATACGCAATAAAGCCTGCATAAGCGCCTATTGCGATAAGCATAGGAAAAAGTTTTCGAAAAGTATCAGCTTTATGAAAGTGAAAAATAAAAGTAAACCACTCCTTTGGGTTATAATTAATCATAGGGATAAGAAAATTTGAGTAAAGTATCAATAATAAAAACAAAAGCAGCTCCTATCCTAAATAGAAGCTGCTTTGTATCTATCAAATACATGTTGATTCATTAACCTACCGAACCTTCCAAAGAGATAGCAAGGAGCTTTTGGGCTTCTACTGCAAATTCCATTGGTAGCTGATTCAATACTTCTTTTGCATAACCATTTACAATTAAAGCAATCGCAGCTTCGGTAGATATACCACGTTGGTTACAATAGAAAATTTGGTCTTCTCCAATTTTCGAAGTGGTAGCTTCGTGCTCTACAGTTGCCGTATTATTTTTAACTTCAATGTAAGGGAATGTATGTGCACCACAACGATCACCCATCAACAACGAATCGCATTGAGAGAAGTTACGGGCATTTTCGGCACGTTTCATCACTTCTACCAAACCTCTGTAAGAGTTTTGAGAACGACCCGCAGAGATACCTTTAGATACAATACGAGATTTCGTATTTTTACCTATATGTACCATTTTGGTACCAGTATCTGCTTGTTGCATATTGTTGGTAACAGCTACCGAGTAAAATTCACCGATAGAGTTATCACCTTTCAATATTACAGAAGGGTATTTCCACGTAATGGCAGAACCAGTCTCTACTTGAGTCCAAGAGATTTTTGAGTTGGCTCCGTCACAAATACCTCGTTTTGTTACAAAGTTATAAATACCTCCTTTACCGTCTTTATCACCAGGGTACCAGTTTTGAACAGTAGAATATTTAACTTCGGCATTTTCGTGAGCTACGATTTCAACCACGGCAGCGTGTAATTGATTTTCGTCACGCATTGGGGCAGTACAGCCCTCCAAATAACTTACATAAGCAGACTCATCTGCTACAATCAAAGTACGTTCAAACTGTCCAGTTCCAGCCGCGTTAATACGGAAATAAGTAGACAATTCCATAGGGCATCTTACACCTTTTGGAATATAGCAAAACGAACCATCCGAAAATACCGCAGAGTTGAGTGCTGAAAAGAAATTATCCTTCACAGGAACTACCGAGCCCAAGTATTTTTTAATTAGTTCGGGGTGTTCCTTAATAGCTTCCGACATTGAACTAAAGATAATTCCTTTTTCGGCCAATGTTTTCTTGAAAGTTGTTGCTACCGAAACTGAGTCTATTACAGCGTCGACCGCAACTCCAGACAGGCGTTTTTGCTCGTCGAGAGAAATACCCAACTTCTCAAAAGTACGACGTAACTCTGGGTCAATTTCATCCAAAGAGTTAATCACTTTTGTTTGTTTCGGAGCCGAATAATATTTAATTGCTTGGTAGTCAACTTTCTTGTAGTCGACGTTAGCCCATTCTGGTTCTTGCATACCCAACCAAGTACGGTATGCGTTCAAACGCCATTCCAACATCCACTCAGGCTCTTCTTTCTTAGCCGAGATTTGACGGATAACGTCTTCATTCAAACCTGCAGGTACTTCATCCGTTTCGAAGTGACTTTCGAAACCATATTTATACTCAGAGGAGGTGATTTCTTCGAGAATGTCGATTTCTTCTTTTGCCATTGTATTTAATCTGTTACAGCAATTGGTCTATCAGTGATTAGAATTGAGTTTTGAAAAGGTTGAAAACAAAAAATCAGGAAAAAAAATGACTTTTGTTAGTTTTTCAACTAATCGTTGACCTTTGAATTCTATCAATGAAATAATTGGTCTACAAAAATAAACCAAAAAGCGCAAGAAAAGTTCTGTTGTTTAGAATTTTTCTAATATACAACTGAATAATTGTTAAAATTTTCTTTTCTAGCCCCCAAAATTGGACTAAGTAGCATTGGCAAAAGGTACAGCGCGATTCACGGACTCCTCCAAAGAGATAAAAGTTTCTGTTCTTTGAATACCTGCTACCTTTTGGATTTTATCGTGTAGAACCTCCCTTAGGTGCACGGTATCGCGACAAACTATTTTGGCAAAAATAGAATAAATACCTGTAGTGTAATTAATGCTAACCACTTCAGGAATTTGCATCAAATGTTCGGCCACTTCCGCATAGAGCGAACTCTTATCCAGATAAATACCTAGAAAAGCAGAAATATCCCAGCCAAGTCGGGTATGATCCACTATCAATTGAGAGCCCTTCACAATCCCCATTTCTTCCATTTTGGCCATCCTAACATGGACAGTCCCGCTAGAAACATGGATTTTTTTGGCAATTTCGGTATAAGGCATTGTGGCATCGCTCATCAAAAGCCCTAATATTTTTAAATCAACTTGGTCAATGCCTGGTACTTTTTCCATAAGTATTAATACAGTCTAAAGTTTTTATTAACAATTTCGCAAAAAATAAGGCTCTGAGAATTGCCATTTTTAACGATTCGTTAACAAAAATAACATATTTTTGAAAATACTATAAATTTTAACATTTTTTTCTAAAATATTTGCAAAATATTTGAACAGCTATTAACTTTGCATTGTCAAGTTAAAAGAACAACGACACACAAACAATGTAGGGTGATGAAATTTGGCAGACGTGCCCTCCTGTCTCGGGGGTGGTGATTACGGGATAAAGTTAGTATAATGCCTATCGCAAGATAGACTGGGGTTGACCACCAGATTTTGTACTATACCTAACTACACCGTGGAGGTTCGAGTCCTTCTCCTACAGCAATTATCTGAAATTTTGGGGATATACGATTTGGCAAAATAAAATTTCCTGATTACCTTTATTCCCAGATTATCAGATTGACTACGAATATAATAAAGTAGTTTTATTTGGTTTTTAGTTTGTTGATGAAGTGTAATTCAAAAAAGCAGTCTTACTGAGTCTGCTTTTTTTGTTTTTATAGACTTTTGTACTTCATAATGTACTCCTATTGAGCGTATTACATTTTTTTTCAGATTCTCTTCTTGAGCAAAAGCCCCGTGCCAAGTTGATTCTTTCATAATTTATCTAATTAATATTTCAATTTAGCAGCGCATTCTTTTCGATTCATTTTTTTAGTTGTTTTATGGTTAAAAGGAGTAAAAGCCACGCTCTTCCTACCGATTACTCAAATATCCTACTAAAAAATAAAAAACCTCAAGCCAAATAAGCTGAGGTTTTTCTCTGAATTAAACTAATGAAAATTAATAAACTTTGAACTCCCAAATACCTGCAACTCCTTTTATAAATCTGATTCTTAAATATTGAAATTTCTTGTTTAAATTATCAGTATGAGGCGATTTGATTTGAATATCGTCATGCCCTCCACATTTTACCCATATCTTACCGTCTAGTGAGCCTTCCAAAACATAGGCATGACCAGCAGTTGGTTTAACAAAATAAGTTTCTACTTTCTTAATAGTTTGGGCTTTTGACAATTTTGCAGTAAAGGTGGCTAACGAATCATTTGCTTCCGCCATCCAGCGAGTCCCGTTTGACAAATCCGTTGCATTTGCTGGGTTATAATACTCAGTTCGCTTGAGTGTTGCATCATAAATATGAGGAACTTTGTACTCTGGCTTAATGGAAGAGGCACTTGTTTCATCAATTTTCAAACCTTTATCTTTGACATTCAAAGGATTTACGCCTTTGTTTGTTAGTTTTACAGGCTTTATAGTACCATCTTCGTTGAACTCCATTTTATTAATCCAAACCTGTCGGTTAGTTCCCGAGCGACCAAATTCGAGGTAAGTAAAGTAATAATCATCGCCGATATTGAATACATTACCATGCCCAGGACCATAGATTTTTTCGGTGGTATCTGTCTTAGCGATAATTTCTTCTTTAGGAAATTCATAAGGACCAAAAGGAGAAACTTTGCTATATTGATAGGCATAGGCATAATGCTCATGCCCGCTCAAGGTGTACATATAGTAATAAATGCCTTTTCGTTTAAAAAAGATTGGTCCTTCAGAATACCCATTTCTCTTGGTTTGAATCACCTGAATATCGCCATCTAATTCGGTCATATTAGGCTTTAACTTCGCCGCACCACGTTGTGCCCAAAACAAATAAGGCGTTTTATCATCGTCGATAAAAATTTCGGCGTCAATCCCTTTTGTCTTTTTAGGTCCATCCATCAGCACAAGCGGAGCAGGAGCTTTACCCTTTTCGAAAGTATCTTCTCCCACCAATTTAAAAGGACCTTTAGGTGACGATGCTTTTGCTACATAAATATGAGTGTTTACGGTTGGGTAAAAGAAATAGTCATTTCCTACCTTTTGGGCATAGCTCGGCGCCCAAAAAAGCTGTTTGGCAGCCGATGGAAAGAATATTCCGTCAAAAGACCAATTCACCAAATCTTTAGACTGCCAAAGCACTGGTGGCCCCGAAGTTGCCAAACCTTTATCATAACCATCGGTGGTGGCATAGCAATAAAAAGTATCTCCAAACTTCACAATACTTGGGTCGGCAATTAAGTCGGGGATAATAGGATTATAATTTCGAACGGTTTGTGCTACTGTAGCTTTCGCTATTGACAAACACAGACCCACTCCTAAAAGATAGTTGAATAATTTCATGGTTTGTTTATTAAAGGGATTAGATAATTTTTAAAGATTGGTTATTTTACCAATAAGTGTCAATCATACACAATTATACTCAAATCAGTAGATAAAAGGATAAACAGGTTAGATTTTAACTCATCCTAACCTGTTTAAGCAACAAATATTCTTTTAATCAATAGCATGGTCTGGCGGAACTGGTAATCCTTGCCAAATTCGTTGAGAAGTCCAAGGTTGTGGGCTAGCACTCCAAAACTCATCTGTTTCTGGCAAACCTAGGGGAAGTAAAATAAAAGAGCATAGATATAAACTCCCCGTTGTGATGTATGAATCTGCGATTTCGGGTTGAGTGCCGTAGAATCCGATTTTCAACCAGCCTTTTTCATCAAAAGTGGTTTTTGATTCTGTTGTTTTCTTCAAGATTGCTGTTAAAGCTTCTCGAGTTTGCGCTACACTAATTTCCTTGGGAAGATTATGTACCAGTGCCATATCTGCCAAATGATGAAAAGCGCCTCCTCTATAAACCAACGACCGGCCTATGGCAGGAAATGTGCCATCAGGATTCACCAGTTTTTCCTGAATGTGTGCGTAGCGTTGGGCACGCTCCATGATTTTTTTTCCAGCCCAATTAAAAGAAGAATTTTTTGCACTAACTACTTGGTGGATATTCACTAGAAAAGGCTGAATAACGTAACTATTATAGTAATCAAAATGAAACTTTTCGCCATCGCCATATATACCATCACCCAAATACCATTGTTCAAACTGGCGATAGCAATATTCTATCCGAAGGATATCCCATGAATACCCATATTTACAGAAAAAGGCCTCAATCATCCCAGAAAACAATATCCAATTACTAAAACCAGGTTTTATTTCTCTCGTTTTAACAAAAGAATTTACTACATTTTGCTTAGTTGTAGCATCCAGATGCTCCCAAAGCCAAGGAGAGCGAACAAAAGCCAATGCCAAAAAAGCAGCGTCGACCAAAGGCTGTCCTGCACCTTCGAATTTCATGTAATCTTTTGCCTGTGGATTTACGGCATTAGCAACAGCTTTTATAGCCCATTGTCTATAGGTATTTCTCAGCGCTACTTCAGCAGGAGAACCACCTTCGGCATTGAGCCATGGTGCTATACCACAGAGCAAACGACCAAAGGCTTCGAGATACGCCACTTGCGAACGGCTTGTTTTGTTATCTATATGAACAGATAATTCGACAGGCATTTTAATTTTGAGGCTATCATTTGCTAAGCTTTGCAACACAGGTCGAGACAGTTGGTCAAGGTGAGCGAGCCATACCTCACGAGTAGTGAGCACAGGCGCTTCAATAGCGGTTTCTTTTTTCTTTTTTGTTTTCTGTGCGGTAGCTTGATAGCTTAATGCACAAGCCATAAAAGAGGCAAGGATAATTTTTTTCATAGGTTTGTTATGTAAAAAATCTATTTGGTTCAAAGCTTTTTATCCAAACCTTGAACCAAATAGAGAGGAATATTACTTCGATAAATCTTACTTTCTCAATTCTTGATAGCGTTTCATAGCTTCCAAGAAATAGTAATCTGCATAAGTTAGTGGTACATCAACCTCGGTATTTTGTGGAATATGACCGACACAATGTTTGATTAAAAAGCCCCCATTTTTGCCATAAGCCGCTTTGTATGGAGAATTAGATAAACTCCAAAGCATTTTCTC
This sequence comes from Flectobacillus sp., assembly GCF_049240685.1. NCBI lineage: Bacteria > Pseudomonadati > Bacteroidota > Cytophagia > Cytophagales > Flectobacillaceae > Flectobacillus > Flectobacillus sp. The sequence goes on along the minus strand of NZ_JBMLSD010000360.1, from coordinate 23,184 downwards.
GGCAGAAGCTACATAGGTTTTAGCTAACGGAGCCTTTACATATCCTTGCAACTCTAATAATGCCGATGCCACAACCGAAGCAGCTGAAGCATCACGTAAGGCTTCTGGCTGATTAGGAGCATTAAAATCCCAGAAAGGAATTTTATCTGCTGGAAGATTTGGATGGTTTAAATAGAAATTAGCAATCTTATTTGCCTGTTCTAGATATATTGGATTTTTTGTTACACGATACATGACCGTGTACCCATACAAACCCCATGCCTGACCACGTGCCCAAGCCGACTCATTGGCAAAACCTTGGGCTGTTTTCTTCTGTTTTACCTCACCAGTATTTGCGTCGTAATTAATTACATGGAAAGAACTAAAGTCAGGACGGAAATGGTGTTTCATCGTAGTGTTGGCGTGAGTTACTGCAATTTTATAATAGCTAGAATCGCCCGTTACTTCGGTTGCCCAAAACAACAACTCGAGGTTCATCATATTGTCGATAATCACCAAAAAATCATCAGGCTTTGAATCCCATGATTTAATACAGCCCACTTTTGGATTAAAACGCGTTGCAAGAGATTTGGCCGAAGTCAATAGAATTTCTTTGTATTCTGGTTTTGGGGCAATACGATTAGCATTACCAAAACTACAAAACATCATAAAACCCAAATCATGGGTAGTGGTATTATACTTTTCCTTTTCTAAGTCTTTCAGAATACGTTCTGCTTCCTGATAGGTAGCTTGATCTTTAGTTTGTTCATAAATATAAAGCAAAGAGCCAGGGTAAAAGCCACTACACCACCAATCAGAGTTACTAAACTCATAGCGGTCTGTATTGGGAAAATACGTTTTAGGAAATTTACCTGCAGGAAGATGCTGAGCCAAAAACTGATATTGTTTTTGTGCATCATTAAAATTTTGCTTGAATTGCTTCAACAAAAGTGGTCTTGAAATAGCTTGAGAGGCTTTTTGCGCCAAGCTTTCAAAAGTATAGCAACAAAAAACGAATAACAAAAGACCGTAGTTTTTAATCAATTTGGATTTCATCATATTCATGGTTAAGAATGTTAGAGGCTTGTGCCCAAAACAATAAAGCTCCGAGTAAGTGGAACTTTACTCAAAGGAGAAAAAAGTTTTTCAAAACTACATAAATAAAAAGAACCTCTATCCTTGGTTGGGGAGAGGTTCCAAATATAATTTATTGATTTTGGGGAGCAGGTATGGATGATGGTGTATCATTTTATTATTTACACCTACAAGTTGATTTGATACTGTATTCTCTTATTTCGAATAATGAGTGCCAATTCCTCAATAGTCAATAGTGCGTAGGAAGAGCCTTTTTCATGTAAGCTAAAAAAACAAAATCTGAACCTTTCTCCTAAAATTTCTCCAAAATTAAATTCGTTCTCAGTAGCGCCAAAAAAGAAGCCTTTTGGGTTATTGGGTAAATACTTCTTTGTTGTCTTTAGCTCAACTAGTATCATATCTTCCAAATAGGTCTCTATTTCATCTCCATCAATTTCTTTCCCTATTAAATTCGGAATATATATCATATCAAACGACTGAAGAAAACGATGTTCAATCTGTAGTAAATCCAGAATTTTCTTTTTGGTTGGTAAATCAATCTTGAAAAAACCTGTATGATTTTCTATGAGATAATTTACACCTTCTTTCTCTGTGACATTGTTTGATAATGTCAAGGTAAACGAATGCTTTCTTGACATTATTCTTTATTTTTAAGAGTGTAAGAGTGATACGTGTGTTCTGGATTTAAAGAAGAGAAGTTTAACAATTCGGAAACTGTCATTTCAAAATACTTCGCAAATACAGCAATATGAGTTAAGGAGATATTCCTTTCTCCTCTCTCAATCATTCCTATGTAAGTTCTATGAAAGCCTGTTTCAAAGGCTAGTTTTTCTTGGCTAATACCTTTTCCAGTCCTTAACTGTTTTATTCTTAGTCCAAATTCTTGTATTATAGTTTCATTTGTCATACAACGAAACTATACATATTGTATTCTTTGATCAACATACAATGTGTATCAAAGAATATTTAAAAAGTTGCTTTTATCAAAAAAAAACGGGTATCGCACTGTTACGTGCGATACCCGTTTTGGTGGAGAAGATGGGGCTCGAACCCACGACCTCTTGACTGCCAGTCAAGCACTCTAGCCAACTGAGCTACATCCCCATTTGAATTGATACTGCAAAGATATCATTTCAAAATAATTTTGCAAGTATCAATTCTATTTTTAAAAATTAAGTCTTGCACCGATACCCGCTTGTGGGTGGAAATAGAAGAACGATGGTACTAATTCTACGTATGCTCCAACTTCCATAAAAATAGAAAGCGGTGAGTCTGGTGAGAAATATTCTAATCCAGCGTTTCCAACGCCACCTAAACCCACTGAAGGAAGTTTGTTTCTGCCACCTCCAGCTATATCTTCATAATAACTACGAGAAGTATATTGGCCTCCAAATCCATAGTAATTTTTGAATCGGCTACTTCCCATCTGATTGTGCCACAAATACAAAGCACTTATGGCTACGCCAGATCCATCAAAATATCCGCTCTTATAACTATCTTTTACTCCCCAAAACGCACCATATAGACCAAGATTTACTTCTATTGCATTTTTGTCATTTCTCAAATAATTACGTATACTAATCCCTGCAGGCTCACCTATTTTTGCTCCTAAAGCCCAGTCTTTGTTTTGTGCAAATGCACTTGCAGATGCCAACGTAAGTAGAAGAAACAATACTGTTTTTTTCATAAAATTGTTATTTAATTGATTTATGCCTCATAAGAACGAAGATAACCCATTAAAATGGCATTTTCGTCTTTTGTTCCGACGGAAATACGTAAACAATTGTCACATAAAATTACCTTTGAGCGGTCACGAACAATGGTTTTATTGTCAATTAAGTAATCAAATACAGCTTTTGCCTCTTTGAAACGAACCAAAAGGAAGTTCGCATCTGAAGGGTAGATATGTTCAACATTTGGTAGTTCGCTTAATTCTTTTTCAAGTTGTGCTCTATTTTCATTGAGTGTGGCTACCGATTTTTTTACAAAATCTGTATTGTCGATATTCTCAATTAACAACTTTTGCGTTAAACCATTAATGTTGTAAGGATATTTAATTTTATTCAAAAGTGTAATTAATTCTTCTTGTGCAAAGGCCATTCCCAGACGTAGTGAAGCCAAACCCCATGCTTTCGAGAAAGTCTGTAGTACCATTACATTAGGATATTCATCCAAACTTGGAATGAACGAAGGCTCATCGGAGAAATCGTTGTATGCTTCATCGATAATAACGATTCCTTGTTGGAAATTTTCGATGATTTGTAAAATTGCCTCACGATTAATCAAGTTACCTGTTGGGTTATTGGGTGAACAGATAAAAATCAATTTTGTTTTTGAATTTATCGCTTCCAAAACCGCATCAATATTCAATTGATATTCGGGAGTTAATGGAATTTTTTGTATTCCTACATTATTAACCGATGCACTTACTTCATACATGCCATAAGTTGGAGGCAATATAATAATATTATCGACTTTTGGTTCACATGTGAGTCGAATAATTAAGTCGATAGGTTCATCAGAGCCATTTCCTAAGAAAATTTGCGTTGGACGACAGCCTTTGATGGGTGCCAATTTTTCCTTGATTGCAAACTGATAAGGGTCAGGATATCTGTTCCAATTTTCTGGCGTTGCCGAACCAATTGGATTTTCGTTTGCATCTAAAAATACTCCTTCTTTACCTGTATATTCATCTCGTGCAGAAGAGTATGGAGCAAGGTTTAAAATGTGCGGGCGCACAACTGAGTGTATGTCGAATTTCATAAGTTTGTTTCTTGGATTTAGTGAAATAAGTAAATTTGGCTAATGCATCAGCTTACGGACTGATGGCACTTTTCGCCCTTTTTAACAACAAAAGGTGATGCATCTCAACCGAATGAGGAGCTATCACCTAGTTTGTTGGTTCTATGACAAAAAATTATGCCAATCTTACGCGAACCGCATTGGCATGGGCACGTAAAGATTCGGCTTCGGCCATCTCGATAATCGTATTACCCAGATGTTGAATACCCTCTTTTGTAATTTTCTGAATCGTTATTTTTTTGACGAAGCTGTCCAAACTTACCCCTGAATAGGCTTTAGCAAAACCGTTGGTTGGTAGGGTATGGTTGGTACCTGAAGCATAATCCCCAGCTGATTCTGGTGTATAATTTCCTAAGAAAATCGAACCTGCGTTGTAGATTTGCTCAGATAATTCTTCTGCATTTTCGACAGACATAATCAAGTGCTCGGCAGCATACTGATTGAGCATATCAATGGCAATACCCTGATTTTCAACCAATACTGCTTGACTATTTTCTAGGGCTTTGGCTGCAAACTCGGCACGAGGCAATACTGCCAATTGCTTTTCTAACTCTTGATTAACAGCCTCAATTAATTCTTCCGAAGTAGATACCAACAACACTTGTGAGTCGATACCATGTTCTGCTTGTGACAATAAATCTGCCGCTACAAAAGCAGGATTAGCAGAATTGTCTGCCCAAACAGCTACCTCTGATGGTCCTGCTGGCATATCAATGGCTACACCTTCTTTGTTTACGAGCATTTTGGCAGCAGTAACATACTGATTACCTGGTCCAAAAATTTTATAAACCTGAGGAATCGATTCTGTACCGTAAGCCATTGCAGCCACCGCTTGAGCACCACCCACACGAAAGATTTTAGAAATGCCACAAAGCTGGGCTGCATACAAAATCGCAGGGTGATCGGAAGGCGTACATAATACTACTTCTTTACAACCCGCAATTTGCGCAGGAACACCAAGCATCAATACCGTCGAAAACAAAGGTGCTGTTCCTCCCGGAATATAGACCCCTACTTTTTCGATGCCTACCGATTTGCGCCAACAAGTAACGCCAGTGGTCGTTTCGATTTTTTCGGGTGCTTGTTTTTGCGCTACGTGGAATTTATAAATATTGTGATAGGCCGACTGGATAGCAGTTTTAAGCTCTTCACTTAATAAACCTGATGCCGCTTCTACCTTCGAAGCATCCATTTCGAGCGTTTCTAAAGTCACTTTATCAAATTGTAATGCCAATTCAAAAAGTGCCTTGTCACCTTCTGCCTTTACTTTTTCAAGAATAGGGATGACTCTTTGTTCAATCACTGACATATCCTGTACTGGGCGAGTAAGAATCGCTTGGTAGTCGGATGGTGATGGATATTTTATAATTTTCATGCAAAAGGAATACTTTTTGCATTCAGCCTTTGGCATTCGGCTTGGGAAATTTTGAACCCATTGAGATTATTTTCAAATCTCGAAATGTCATTTGCTGAAAGCAATTATTAAAAAATCATTTTCTCAATTGGCAATACCAAAATCCCCTCAGCACCTGCTTCACGAAGTTTTTCGATATTTTGCCAGAAATCTTGCTCCTCAATTACCGAATGCATCGACACCCAACCTTCGTCTGCCAATGGCAAAATTGAAGGTGCTTTCATGCCCGGTAGCAATTGGCGAATCAAAGCAATATTCTCTTGTTTGGTATTTAGCACAACATATTTACGGTTTTTAGCACGTTGTACTGAGTCTATTCTAAACAAGATTTGATTCAGAATGTTTTGTTTTTCTGGAGAAAGGTTGGGATAGCCAATCATAATAGCTTCAGAGCGGAAAATTACTTCCACTTCTTTCAAACCATTACTCAACAAAGTACCTCCAGAACTAACGATATCACATACGGCATGTGCCAATCCAATACTTGGAGCGATTTCTACCGAACCAGAAATTTCATGAATATGAGCACTTACACCATTATCTTTCAAGAAGTTACCCAAAATTACAGGATAAGAAGTAGCAATACTTTTTCCTTCTAGTTCCTTCACTCCGCCATATGTTTCACTGCGAGGAATTGCAATTGAAAGGCGACATTTTGAGAATCCTAATAATTTAACTTCGTTTACATGCTTGTTTGTTTCGACATGAACGTTTTGTCCGACTATTCCGATATCCGCCACTCCATCTTCTACATAACCGGGAATATCGTCGTCTCTGAGAAACAAAAATTCTGCGGGGAAGTTTGAAGATGTCGCTTTTAATTTACCAGCACCATTATCAAATTTGATTCCGCACTCTTTGAAAAGATTTAGTGAATCTTCACTAAGGCGACCCGATTTTTGGACCGCAATTCTTAATACTTCGTTCATTTTCAGCATTTGAGGCTGTCCTAATAGATTGTTTTTTGGTACATTCGGCGTACTCGGGACAACTTCGGGTGCAAAATTACGGAATCATGCGTAGCTTTCGACTTGTTTTAGGTAAAATATGGTAAAAAATATAGAGGAGGCATAAGGTGTTGAGGGGTCAGGCACAAAGTGACTAGTTTATTTTGTCAAAAAATAGATAGACTACAAAAATTGAGCATTGTTGATTTCTGTAAATGTTATGGCTTTTTACAGATATAGAAAATGGTTTTTGACACCTCTCTTGACCATTTACTCACTATAAGCCTCTATCCTTATTCAACTTTGTGCCTTTTCTCTTTTTCTCCTAACTTTGAACAATACTTTGTAAACCCGCTTAATGATATGCTTATGAGAAACTCACTTATTTGCCTCTTCTGCTTTTTATCCTTTCTAGGAAAAGCTCAATCAAACTATCAATATTCAATTGCTCAGGATTCGGCTTATATCAGAAACAACTATGTCAAGTCTGAGTATATGGTAAAAATGCGTGATGGTGTTCAGCTTTTTACACAGGTGTATGCGCCCAAAGACAAATCAAAGCAACACCCTATTATCATGCAGAGAACGCCGTATTCTTGCAACCCTTACGGTACCGATAAATTCAAAAAGCGTATTGGGCCTAACCCGTTTATGATTCGGGAAAATTACATCGTAGTATATCAGGATGTCCGTGGACGTTGGGCATCTGAGGGAAAGTTTGTAGAAATGACCCCACATCTTGACAAAAAATCGTCAGAGAAAGATATTGACGAATCAAGCGACACTTATGATACCATCGATTGGTTAGTCAAGAATATTCCTAACAATAATGGCAAAGTAGGTCAGTGGGGTATCTCCTACCCTGGCTTTTTTACATCGGCTGGTTCGGTTTCGCAACATCCTGCCTTGAAAGCTTCTTCTCCACAGGCGCCAATGGCAGATTTGTGGCGTGATGATGCCTTCCATTTGGGCGCTTTTATGTTGGGAGCTAATTTTGGTTTTTATAACTTTTTCCAACCTCAAACTCAACCTACCAAAAATCGCCCTGCGCCTTATTTCTCATTTGATAGTCCAGATGGATATGATTTTTACTTAAAAATGGGGCCAACTCGTAACGCTGAAGAGCAATATTACAAAAAGCGTAATGAGTACTTTCATGAAAATTTTGACCATCCTAATTTTGATGAGCACTGGCAAAAACGCAATATTTTACCCCACTTACAAAATATCAAGCATGCAGTATTAGTAGTTGGTGGTTGGTACGATGAACAAGATTTGTACGGAACGTTCAAAACCTATCAAGCCATGGAAAAACAATCACCAAACAACGATATACGTTTTGTGGTTGGCCCTTGGGTACACGGCGGTTGGGCTGGCGCTTCTGGACAATCACTGGCTGATATTGAATTTGGTTCGAAAACTTCGTTATACTATCAAGAAAAAATTGAAAGTCCTTTCTTCAATCATTACCTCATAGACGAATCTTTACCTTTGAGTTTAGCAGAGGCAACTTTGTTCGAAACAGGTAGCAACCAATGGAGAAGCTTTGATACCTATCCTGCAAAAAATGCACAAGAAACTGTTTTGTATTTACAAAATGGAGGAAAATTAGGTTTTACAAAACCTCAAAATGAGAATGGAGTAACCAGCTACCTATCAGACCCAAATCGTCCTGTACCTTTTTCTGGAAAAATCAATGATGGTTTTTCAGCGGAATATATGGTTGAAGACCAGCGTTTTGCCTATCAGCGTCCTGATGTAATTAGTTTTGAAACAGATACACTCAAAGACGATTTGACGATGGTGGGCAATATCTTAGCGAATCTGAAGGTTTCGACCACTGGCACGGATGCCGACTGGATTGTGAAAGTTATAGACGTATATCCAAACAATGCCCCTTACGACCCCGCTCATCCTGATGTAGTGTATGGTGGCTACCAGCAATTAATCCGTAGTGAAATTATCAGAGGAAAATTCCGCAATAATTTTACCAAACCCGAACCATTTATTCCGGGGAAGCCAACAGAAGTAAAATTAGAGCTACAGGACGTGTTACATACTTTTAAGAAGGGACATAAAATTATGGTGCAAATCCAGAGTTCATGTTTCCCTTGGGCAGATAGAAACCCTCAGAAATTTATCAATATCTTTGAAGCAAAAGAAAGTGACTATCAAAAAGCCACGCAAAAAGTTTATCACCAAAAAGCCTATCCTTCATTCATCACTTTTGGTGTTTTGAAGAATTAAAAACATTTTTCAGAAATCGATTAGGCCAAGCGTCACAAGATGGTATTCAGTTCCAAGGCGGATTTTATACTATCCTGTGGCGCTTTTTCTTTTGATAATTAATCTATCATTCAGACTCATTTCAGCTAAAAAACATATTGTATTTTCATGAAAACCGATTCTTTGTTTTAATTTTAGCAAAAACAAATCTGAATCAACACTCCTAAAACATGAAAAAACTGTTCCTTTTACTCGGTTTGTTGGTTGGTTTCACCAAAATTTCTGCTCAAAATCTGTCTGTTGCTCAACAGGATTCGGCATTTGTGCGTGAAAACTATGTGAAATACCAATACCAAATCTCGATGCGTGATGGTGTCAAACTTTTCACGAATGTATACGTTCCAAAAGACGCTTCGGCCAACAATAAGTATCCTATCGTCATGCAACGTACTTGTTACGATATAGCTCCCTACGGAAAAGACGATTATCCACAAATGCTATATTACTCTCGTCACATGATGCGTGAAAAATTCATTTTTGTAGAGCAAGATGTACGTGGTCGTTGGATGTCGGAGGGCACTTGGACAAATATGACACCTCATATTGCCAACAAAAAGGCCAAAACAGACGTGGATGAGGCTTCGGATACTTATGATACGATTGATTGGTTGGTAAAAAACATTCCGAATAACAATGGTCGTGTAGGACAATATGGTATTTCTTACCCGGGTTTTTATACCATTGCGGGCGCACTTTGCGGTCACCCTGCCCTGAAAGCATCTTCGCCTCAAGCACCAGTTTCAGATTTCTTCTTCGACGATTTCCATCACAATGGTGCGTTTACAATTGGTTATGGATTGACTTTCCCAGTGTTTGGCGTTCAGCATCCAAAACCAACAACAGAGTCTTGGTATGATGACTTGTTTCCAAAACGTCAAACTCAGGATGGATTTGATTGGTACAAAACCCAAACACCATTAAAAAATTTGGGTGCTAATTATAAGGATAATTTCTTTTGGCAAGAGCACGTGGAGCATCCGAACTATGATGAATTTTGGCAAAAAAGAAGCATTATTCCTCATTTAAAAAACATCAAAAATGCGCCTGCTATTATGGTCGTAGGTGGCTGGTATGATGCCGAAGATTTGTATGGTCCTTTGACAATTTATAAAAACGTAGAAAAATACAACCAGAATATCTATAATACCATCGTTATGGGACCATTTGGTCATGGCGATTGGGCAAGAGAAAGAGGCCACCATCTTCACTCAAATGTATATTTTGGGGACGTATTTCGACATTTTTCCAAAAAAATATTGAGCTAAAATTCTTTAAACATTTCTTGAAAGGTGCAGGCGATGGAAAATCTGATTTGCCAGAAGCCTATTTGTTCGACACTGGTAAAAAACAATGGCAAGAATTTAAAGAATGGCCTGTAAAAACTGCTCAAAAAGTTAATTTTTACTTGAGCAACTCAGGAAAATTGACTGATAAAATCACTTCAGACGGTTATTCTGAATTTGTATCTGATCCTAATAAACCTGTGCCTTACACAGAGGACAATAAGCAACTTTTTGGTTTTACCCCTCGTGCGTACATGAGCGAAGACCAACGTTTTGCAGGGCGCAGAACAGACGTATTGACTTTTGAAACGGATGTTTTGACAGAAGATGTTACTTTAGGTGGTGAGATTTTGGCCAAACTTAAAGTAGCCACTACTGGAACAGACGCTGACTGGTTTGTGAAATTAGTAGATGTATATCCTGGCAACGAACAAAATACGCCATATACTCCCAAACATATCACGCTGGCAGGTTATCAGCAAATGGTGAGAAGCGAAATTATGCGTAGCCGTTTCAGAAATAGTTTTTCAAAACCAGAGCCATTAGTCCCAAATCAAATCACTGATGTGACTTTCCGCTTGCAAGATGTATTGCATACTTTCAAGAAAGGTCATAAAATCATGATTCAGGTACAATCTACGGCTTTCCCTTTGTTTGATATTAACCCACAAAAATATGTGGACAATATCTACAAAGCGGATGCTGCGGATTTTATCAAAGCTACTCACAAGGTATATAATAGTAGCGCCATTGAAGTTGAGATACTGAAGTAGTAATTAATGTTGTGTGGCAGAAGAATTTTAAAAACCTAATATTTTGGATATCGGATGAAGGATTTCGGAAGTGTAGGCTTTTATTTTTTGTAAAAAATAAAGCTATTTTACTTTATTTCTGAAATCAGAACGCCAAATCTGAAAGTGTTTTTAATCCTTCGTACACGACCAGTTATGAACGAGAAAGAGTCCTTGCCTGTCTCTCAATTCAGCATTATAATTGTACGAAGGGTGGCGTTATCATTAAAATAGAATCGGTGTAGCGGCAACCCTTGTTCTAAATACATAACTAATCTTTCATACAACCCTAACTCAGCATTTATTTTTACAGAGGAGACTCCACTCTCCTCTGTGATTACTTGAACCACCCTTACCCTTGATTTATGAAATTACTTGCCTTACTGCTAAGCCATTGGTTATTTTCTTTACAAAGCTCAGATAGCCTAACTCTCAAATGGCAAACCCAAGTTAATCGAAGACTTGATAGTTTGAGCAACTCCCCATTTTTGCAAACTGGAATGGTGGGGATGAGTGTAAAATCTGCCAAAACAGGAAAAAGCCTCGTCTCTTTTCAAGCCAAAAAAAGCCTTGCGCCTGCTTCCACGATGAAGTTGCTGTCGACCGCCACAGCCTTAATGACTTTGGGTGATTCTTTTATGTATCAAACTACCCTCGAATATAGCGGAAGTATTGTCGATAGTGTATTGAACGGAAACCTATATATCAAAGGCAATGGCGACCCATCACTGGGTAGTTGGCGATTCAAAAACCAACCAGATTACAAACAGTTGTTGGATGCTTGGGCAATGAAAGTCAAAGCTTTGGGTATCAAGAAAATCAACGGCAGAATCATGGGAGACGCAAGTTTTTTTAATGCCAATGTGATTCCTAATACTTGGATTTGGGGTGATATGGGCAATTATTATGGTGCAGGTTGTTATGGACTCAATATCAATGAAAACCTCTTTTGGGTGACCTTTCAACCAAAAGGTTACATGGAATCAGCGGGGTTTGTCAAAACGGCACCAGATTTACCGTATTTAACCAAAATCAACAAAGTCCTTACCGACCGCTCAGGAACGGGCGACCAAGTGATGATTTACTCAACGCCTTACCAAGATGCCATTTTGATGGAAGGTTTTGTACCACAAGGCAGCAGTTTTTCGGTAAAAGGATCTATTCCTGACCCTGCCTTTTATATGGCTTTTGCATTGGGCAAAAAATGTGAAGAACTTGGTATTCAAATTCAGGAAGGCCCCACCTCTACTTTGGAATTAGACAAACGCTATTTAACGCATAGCAAACCAAACGGTACGATGACCATTGCTACCCAAAACTCACCAAGTTTGAAAGAATTGGTAAAGGCTTGTAATTATCATAGTATCAATCTCTATGCTGAAGCTTTTTTGAAAACGCCTTCGGTGTTGCTCAATATGGGTAATGGAACAGGCGATGCCGTCAAAGCATTTGAGCAGATTTGGCGTGCCAAAGGCCTAAATATGCAAGGCTTGAAAATGAAAGATGGAAGTGGGCTATCGCCAAGCAATGCTGTGACAACTGATATTATGACCGATGTTTTGTCGATTATGACCACCGAAAAAAGCTTTAATTCTTATTACGAATCTATACCTGTTGTAGGTGTGTCGGGTACAGTTGCCAATCTTGCAAGGAAGAGTAAAGCCGCTGGTAATATCCATGCCAAGAGTGGTTCTATTGAGGGGGTAAGAGCCTATGGAGGTTATTTTACAGCTTCCAATGGTGAATTATACTGTTTTTCAATCATCTTTAATAAATATGATTCGAATTATGGAAATGCCACCAAAGAGCTCGAAAAACTCATGATTATGTTGACTGACCTATAAAAGAAAAAGTTTGTGCTAGAGACTTTGCTCGCACAAACTTTTTGCTAATCACGTATAGTCCGTTTACTACAATTTTAACTTGTAAGTTAACCCAATGGTGTAAACATTGAGATCTGATGGCACCAGAGAATAATCTCTAAAAAATGTGAGTCCCACACTATTGCGTTTGTTAATGGTATAGTCAACGCCTGCCTTATATCTTATTTGATCAAATTCCTCTCCGATTTTGTAAAAAAAGTCTGCCGAAATAGCGGGCGTAAACCTTGTTTTGTTTGGATAGGAAAGTTCAATTTTGTTTCTTAAATAACTTTTGGTTTCTTCCAAACCTGTATCTGTATCCTTAAATTGGTCTTGATAACGAAGTCGATAACTCAATTTAAAAATTGAAATCTTTCTGTCATATTCGATATTGGCATAAAATCGATGGAAAGATTTGTACACATACGCATCATCACTCTTATCCCATTTATGCTTTTGGGCGTATCGGTAATAGGCTGATACTTCCCAATGCTTGTTGAGTTTATACCCTATCCCAAATTCGCCGATATACGAACCAACAGTCGTAAAATTATCCATCGTTCGAACTTGCAAATTGGCATTGAGACTGATATGCTTGTTTAATTTTTTCTCCAATGAGAGTCCAGACCAAGAACGTAAATCCGTTTCTTGTCCCCACATCTTAAAAGACATAAAGAGCAAGAGAAATAGTATTCTTTTCATATTATGGTTCACTGTGGTTAAAAGGGTTTGAGTTATGCACAGAAAAGACATGATTGTCCGAGAGTTTATCACTCAAGCTACAAGCTTCAATTAATGATAGAAGATAGTCATCCTTGTTCCATCTTTCAGAAAATCAATCTCATGAATTTCAACTCTGTGAACGTCTAAGCCTGTACGTACTCTCAAATCCTTCAAAAGCTCTTCACGTCGCTCGGGTGTAATCAATTCTATTCTTTCATACATCACAATTTTGGAGTACTCTTTTCGCATGATTAAGCCACTCTCTAACAACCATGTAACAAATAATATTAATCCATTCAGTACCGATAATTCGTCCCAGCCACCTTTGCTCACTGCCGAAATCAATCCTATGGCTATTACCATAAAAAGATAGGTCATATCTTTGGCAGAGATACCCTCAGTACGATACCGTAGCATCGAAAATACGGCAAACAAACCAAATGCTGCCCCCATCGACATTACCACTTTATTGAGCATATAGGTCAACAAAAAGATGATAATATTGAAAACAAAAAAGGTTAAAAACAGGTCAGCACGACGGTAATTTTTATAATAAATCAGCCTTATTAGTACCAAAACTGAGAGCAAATTAATTCCCATTCGGATAAAGAACTTGGCTGGTAATTTGTCTATCCACTGAAAACTTTCAGTAACTTGTGGTGAGGTTAGTTGTTGTAAGATGGTCATGGTGCGCCAATATTTTTGAGACTCTTCTTAAATGCTTTTTAAACTTATTCTGTTTGATTTGCTGGTACAAACTGATGATTCCGAAACAATACTTGCTAATACCGCCTTGTTTGAGTCGATATTTTCGCATGAGGTCGATAAAAGGGGATTGACCTACTTTTTCCTGCTTTACCTCCGCAATAACTATCGCCGCATAGACCTTTTGCTGTTCGTCAAACTCAAAAGTAAGGTTCAAATCTATGGTCAATCGTTCCGCACCAACTTTACTCACGAGTGTGAGACGTTGATAATTTACCCAAAGAATTCCTTTTAATGTTTCGGGAAGAATCTCTTGTGTTGTTTGTTTTAAAAAATCAACACTTTCATTTTCAAGAAAATCAGTAATCTCAGGTTGCTTGATTCGTGTTTTTTTAGTTCTGCCTTTATTGTTTTTGTATTTTACCTCAAAAAAAGACAGACTTGATTCCACGTAATTTCTTGCTCTTACCTTGTACCTATTTAATACGCCATTTTGATGAGCTTTGTAAAGGGATAAATCATCGGTGTCGTAATACAAGGTTCTGTAATTACAAAGTCGATTTTGATCTATTTCCAAAACCTTATAAGAGGGTTGTGCTTCACGCAGAATATCAGGAAGTAGTGCCAATGGAATCAAATACTTCACATCCATGCGGTCCATGAGTTTGACCCCATCCATTTCCGCCAACGTAATTGGTTCAAACAAGCTTGCCTGTAGTTGAACCTCTTGCAAGAATGTGTTAGAATCCATACGTATACTTTTTAACTTGAATCAGTTTGCCTTTTGCATCGTAAGTTTTCTTCTCTGTTTTGAGGCCATTCGCGTTGGTAGTATATACCGACTTACTATCCAATTCGTTGCGCTCGTTGTAATGTAACACCTCAGATTTTTCTTTGAAAGAATCATATTTATATACTTCTCTTTCTACCTGATGATTATTGCCATCTACAATAATTTCTTCTATTTTGTCATCAAACTCGTTGTATTTTGAAAGGACTTTTCTTTTGAGTTTACCATACTTGTCATATTCGGCCTCTTCGATGACCTCTCCTTGTTTGTTAAACTTTTTGTAACCATCGTTCCTTGTCACTTCTTTACCTCCAACATTTTCGGTAATTTGTTCGCTTACGGTTTTAATCTTGTTTTTCTTGACTTCCTTTTTACTTTGTCCATAACTTAGATAGGACGTAGCAAGTAATAGCATTGCGATTGTGTAATTCTTCATATTTGATTGTTAGAGATTTTATATTGGTGCTTAAAAGTTTTGGTAAATTTTTTCGTTCTATTAGGTTAACCTTTCAGTAATCATGACTTGAATTGTTTAAAAACTGTTGCCTGCTTATTAAAAAAGATTCTAAATAAAATCACTTCCCAACTGTATGAATGGTTTAACTAACCCTAAATCTGGCTCAGTTACCATGAATCATCATCCTATACATAAAATCTCTAACTCTCGTCCAGAAATCTTTTACAAAGGAACAGATAAATATTGAGACCCTAATCAAGTGGGGCTCAGAGTGTAGAAGTTATGTTTTTATCTGTAGATTTTAACTTCCATTAACACAATTTTTATACAAAAAATGGCATTTTTGAGCCCAAAAATGCCATTTGTATACATAATTTACTTTATTTTCGACACTCTATAACACTTTCCAAAAATACCAAGTCTTGTTTGTTTGCTACTATTTTGACCTTGGGTTTTCGGCCAAAAACTGGTCAATTTCGGAGGCTCTTTTAAGAATTTGTTTCTGTAAACTCAAAATTCCCTCCTCAAAACTTTTTTCACTCATCAGATGAGAATAAGGTGCTTTTTCTCTACTAGCAGCTTGTTTTATTAGGGCAACATAGCTATCGATTTGTTTACTAAGCTTAGCGACTTGCCAAGTATTTTTCCTAAAATTTTCTACTTCTTTCAAATACAGCGCATAGTAAACAGAATCCTGGGCTAAATAAGATATTAATACAAACTGTTTGGGGCAATCTTTTAAAGATAATGAAAGTCCTCTATTGGGCATTTTGAAGTCCTTGGGTGGCTCTGGCATACCTTCTGGAATTGCAAAATTTGGCTTTTCGTTAGTCGAAATAGCCTCATTGTTATCCCAAGGAATCCAGACCAAACCACGATTGGGCGCATTGTACAAGTAAAAATTATGAGCCATTGCCCCATAAGTATCCCAGTTGGTCATGGCGGTATTGATAGCCAACCATTTGATAAAATGCTTCATATCAAAGGTTTTTTCCAAATTGGTACGCCAAGCAACAGGCGAGATTACTCTACTGGAGTCGTTCAAAGCTTTTATAAAAGCTTGGACATCTTGAAAATTCTTTTCCTTTTTAAAATTTTTTTTCTCAAATTCTTTCTCTTTAAATCGCTGAAAAGTTGATTCGGGTTTATAAATATTTCCAGTCGAATTACCAAACTGAGCCTTTACCATCGTATCGTCAATTACCTCAACCATGGTATAAACACCTGCATACTGCATGCCATCTCCATAGTCGAGATATACTTCATAAAAAGCTGTTTGTGCAGTGGGTATGCCGGCCTGACGATAGAGGTCACTGGCTAATTTTTCGCGAATTAAGGAATTGTCATGAAAGGCGGGCGACATCGATAGTTCATGAAATCCGTATAAATCTGATTTTTCATATTTATCAAAATCTAATCTGAAGGGCATTTTGTACACCCCCGACCCCCAAGAACTCATCAAGCTCGAATTGCCTTTGAGTCGGAAACCGATGTTTGTCCATTTTTTACCATCAAATTCTACTTGGCAAGCAACGTATCGAGGCTCTTCTGCTGTCCCTAATGGAGGATGCATCATTTCATCATCTCCTTCTCGCTTAGGAAAAAATCCATCAGGACGCTTTTCACCTGGTGGCATCATTGGGAACCCCTGTTGTTTGGGGCCTTCGCCATTGGGTGGTCCCATACGCGGAAAAGGAGACTTTCCGAAGTCAGTATGAAACTTTTCTTTCATATCGATTTTGATGCTATCCCAATCAGCTTTTGAAATAGAAATCAAAATTCGGTTTAAGTGGTTTTGTGGAAAAACCTTAGCATAATTTGGCGTAGAAGAATTCTGCGCTTTTGCCCACAAAATACTACCAAAAGAGAGGACTGTTAGCCAAACACCAAAGAGTGTTCTTTTCATTTTATTTGTGTATTAAAAGTTTTATCTGTATTGTTTTACAGCTCATTATGTCAAAAAAACTTATATGGCCAGTACAACTTACAAAGACCTAATCAACTGTTTTTCAAAACTATACAATTTATATACAGATAAAACCTAAGTGGCTCGGTTGATAGATATAGAAGATGTATTTGTAGAAAATGCCTGTGAGTACACAGTTTATCTACACAAAGGCATTCTTGATAGACAGTTGTCGTGATTTTGGAATTTTCTAACGTTAGTTCAACACTTTATTTACTACAACACATACAAAAAAGCATGAAAGTATTTGAAAGGTATCAGTTAGTATTTCATCTTGTTGGTTGGTCGTTAGTCTTTTTTTTGCCAGTGCTAATGATGCCCAATAGTTTTTATAATCGACCAGAGTTTAGTCGTTTTTTTACAGTGCAATGCTTCAATAACCTAGCATTGATGGTAGCTTTTTATATCAACTTGTGGGTATTGGTACCGAGGTATTTAATGAAAAAGCGAGGAGATATTTTTACAATTTATATCATTTTGGGGTTTGTAATTACGCTATTCTTACACTGGATTTGGTCACATTATTATTTGAGATTGCATGAATTCAATTTGGGAATGCCTAAAATGCCTCCACCTTCTGATTGGAAAAATAGGCCCTATCCAAACATGCCACTTCCTCCGCGGATGATGTTGCCCTTTCCTCAGCTGATGAACGCCACCTTGACGTATTTCTTTTCGATAATTTTTAGTTCATCCTTGGCATTGTGGCAGGAAAGATTAAGAAATTATGATACCCAACAACAAATCATGTTGGAAAAAGTAGCAGCCGAACTGGCTGTCTTAAAGCTTCAAGTGAGTCCGCATTTTTTATTCAATACCTTGAATAATATCCGTTGGTTAGCTCGAAAAAAATCTGAAAATACCGAAGATGCTATTATCAAACTGTCGCAGCTGCTAAGGTATATGTTGTATCAATCCGAAAGTGACAAAGTTCCTTTAGCACAAGAATTAGACTATTTACAAAACTATATTGAGCTACAGAAAATGCGTATTTCGGGAAAAAATACAGCAGAATTTGTTTTTGAGGGTCCTATTCATTTGCATACCATCGAACCACTACTATTTATTCCTTTGGTAGAAAATGCCTTTAAATATGGATTGCACAGCATAGAGGAATCTCATATTTTGATTAAACTTTTTGTAGATAATCGCACTCTAACCTTTAGAACCGAAAATCGCAATTTTGACCATAATTTTAAAGAAGAAGATAAAACAGGAATTGGACTACAAAATGTAAAAAAACGCTTGGCATTACATTATCCTGAAAAACATCAACTTACAATAACAGAAAATGGTCTTTTTATCGTTGAAGTTAATATCCAACTATAATTTTCTCCGAGTTGAGTGAGCTAAAATTGGTCGTTTGGCCAAGTTGCTATTTAACCAATACACTATTAATAATCTCCAACACCAATATAAAACCGTTGATTGGTACTATCTCCTATACAATTTTTTAATACCAAAGCTCTGTATCATGATTTTTAATCACTCAAAATCCATCAACCTTTATGAATTTTATGAAAACATCAACCCAACACGATTACCTCACTAAACTAAAGTGTATAGCAATTGATGATGAACCATTTGCCTTAGAGATGATTGCCGACGATATTCAGAAAGTCCCCTATCTTGAACTCGTAAATACTTTTTCGAGTCCTTTTGAAGCTTGGGAATTAATCAATTCAGGACAAATTGATTTAGTTTTTTTGGATATCCAGATGCCAACTCTTACAGGAACACAATTTCTGAGAAGTCTTATCCAGCCTCCTATGGTAATATTTACGACTGCCTATCAACAATATGCACTCGAAGGATACGACCTCAATGTTATTGATTATTTATTGAAACCCATTCCTTTTGATCGCTTTGTACGTGCTACCAACAAAGCATACGAAATGTATACCTTAAGGCATAAGGAGGTTGTCGAACCAGCAGCACCTGAGGTAGATTATGTAGTTATCAACGCTGATTATAAGAAAATTAAGCTATTTTATAGTGATATTCTTTTTGTGGAAGGATTAAAAGATTATGTAAAAATCTTTACAGTTCATGACAATAAACCTATCTTGACACGCTCCAACTTGAAAGCAATGGAGGGGAAACTCCCAGCGCAATATTTTTGTAGAGTACACAATTCGTATATCGTTTCTTTACAAAAAATTACAGCATTTCAAAAATCAAAAATAGAAATTGGTCGGGTCGAAGTTCCTGTAGGAAGTAGGTTTTTACCAGCTTTTGAAGAAATTTATCAAGGACAATTACGATAACTAGATATGAAATTTTGATGTATTGGTCGCAACTTTTATGCTATTGGTCACAGAACGGACATGCTGAAACAACACTAGGGAAAGATTTATTGTCTAAGTTTTTGTGTAACTAAAGTTTTACCGACCAACTCTCAAAATACCATGAGCTTTATCAATACCTTACAAGAAAAAAACCACCCAGAAGTGGATACGGGGAAAAGATTTTCAATCCTAATTCCCTCTTGGAATAATCTACCTTATTTGCAGCTTTGTGTAGAAAGTATTCGAAAAAATTCAAAATTCAATCACCAAATAATCGTCCATGTCAATGAAGGAAAGGACGGAACCTTAGATTGGGTTCGTGAACAGTCAGATATCGACTATACTTATAGCGCAAATAATATAGGGATTTGTTATGCTCTGAACTATGCTGCCCAACAGGCAACCACCGATTATATTTTATACATGAACGACGATATGTACGTGTGTCCAGAATGGGATCAAGCCATCTCTGATGAAATCAAAGCTATTGGACACCCTTACTTCTTCTTGTCGGCCACCATGATTGAGCCTTACCATACAAACAACAATTGTGTGATTCATCATGATTTTGGTAAGGATTTGACAACATTCAATGAATCAAAATTATTAAAAGAGTACAAAACCCTGAAAAAGCCCGACTGGACGGGCGCGACTTGGCCACCCAATATCGTGCATCGAGATATCTGGAATGCCGTCGGAGGTTACAGTGTTGAGTTTCATCCAGGTATGTATTCTGACCCTGATTTTTCTATGAAATTATGGAAAATGGGGATTCGATTATTCAAGGGCGTTGGTGAAAGTAAAGTGTATCATTTCTCTGGCCGTTCGACAGGGCGAGTAAATAAAAATAAAGGCTATTTTACTTTTATACAGAAGTGGGGAATGACTTCTGGTTATGTAATGACTCATTTTTTGCATAAAGGAGAAGAATTTAGTGGCTTGTTGACCGAACCTGTAGATAATGCAGCGGCAAAAATTAAAAATTTATTCAAACGTGTTTCAGCAAGTTTGCATACTTAATGGACAGTAAAGGTTCGTTATAAGAATAGAATATCAAAAGTATTTTTTCGATCAACAAAAGACTTTTACCTATATTACGTTATATAACAAAGCCGAGTAATGCAAGTTCCTCGGCTTATTGTATTTAATAAACCTCCATCTACTATGAATTCAATCTTTTGCTTGTACTACGCACTATTTATTACACTCGGAAGCTGTCATTCTTCTACAAAAAGCTATAAAAATGGCGATCTTATTTTTCAAATCTCACGTTCTTCGCAGAGCAAAGCCATTCAATTAGCCACTCATTCTAAGTATTCACATTGTGGGATTATTTATCAAAAAGGCAAGGAGTATTTCGTGTTCGAGGCAGTTCAACCTGTTAAACTTACGCCATTGAATGAATGGATTGCAAGAGGCGAAAAACATCATTTTGTCGTAAAAAGGTTAAAAAATGCCGAAAGCATTCTTGCGCTGAATGTACTAGATGCAATGCAAAAAGAAGGAAAAAAACTTCAAGGGAAGAAATACGATATTTACTTTGGCTGGGACGATCAACGTATCTATTGCTCAGAACTTATTTGGAAAATCTACAAGCGTGGTGCCAATATAGAGATTGGGAAACTTCAACGACTAAGGGATTTTGATATAGATAACAAGGTTGTAAGAAAAAAATTAGAAGAGCGATATAAAAAACGAATCCCTTTCAATGAAAACGTCATCTCTCCCGCTAGTATTTTTGAAGATTCCCAACTGATTGAGATACAACGAAATTAAAATAGGTGTAGGGTCCAAGTTAACTAATAGTATAGTAGAGAAGTTAAGAGGTTAAACTAAGGTCAAAATCTCATTACCTCGTCATGAGCATTGGAAACCACTTTTAGAGGAGCCAATATTTTGACAAGATTATCGATTAATCTTTGGGCATAAATGCCATAAGGGTCAAGGGTTGGGTCTAATATTGTTAATTGAATACCAGTCACCTTGGGGTGCGACATCAAGGGAATTAATAGTTCACATAGTTCCTCATAAGACATACCACCAGGTTGTGGACTATCAACCGCTGGCATAACTTTATGATCCAGAACGTCTACGTCTAAATGTATCCAAAAGCCATCCCATTTTTTGGCTTCAATATGCATAAAAAACAGAGATAAAAGGGTGTCGATACCCATCTCTCGAAGGTGAGATAATGGCACATATTCAATTTGTGAAGATTGTATGAGACCCACGTATTCGGGGTCCCAATACCTATTACCTATACACCAAACATTTTCTTCTTCAAAATACGGCTCTAATTGATAAATATTAGTAAGCTGATGATGTCCATGTCCTGTTACGATTGCTAAATCCATTCCTGCCACTCCACCAGTTTTTGACATCGACGGTAATACAAAATCGGTATGACCATCCAAATACAGAAGACCGTAGTTTCCCAGCTCTTTTAAGGCCAAGGCATTCCCAATCAAAATACTACAATCCCCTCCAATAACAATAGGGAAAGCCTTGGTTGACAATACTCGTTTGAGTTCATGAGCCTGCACCTTGGCGTATTCAACAAGCTTATACGTATTGAGTACACCCGAATTTATATCTAGCTGACTACCATATACAGGTGCAGCCAAATGGATTACCTGTGCAGGGTTGATTTTTTCATACAACCCATGTTTTTTAAGATGCTCTGGTAATTTTTTAACACCTGGCTCCTTTCCTTCCAAAGGTTCTTTCAGACCTAAATTAGAAGGTGATTCGATGATAATAAGGGGTTTCATAAGCCTTATATCGTTTTATATGAAACAAAGTAATGAATTCAGTTGTGCATTGAGCAGAACAATTGTAGCAGGCCGATGTTAAATAGTATCAAATAGCTATTTAGATCAGTATTGCAACTGATATCGGCGAAATTACTGTTTGTCAAATAATCTTTTTTGCTTTACTACCTCATTGATTGATAGCGTGTCCATCAATAACGAGAATAGGTAGTAAGTATCAAAACGTAGGATATTATTCAATCCACTCACAAAAATATCCTCGTGCCCTAAGGCATTTTTGAATAGCTTCAATTTCTACGTGAGGGCTGTCTACTCTCAAAATTCTATCACAATCCTCTAAATCGAAATTAAACTTATCATGCGGAAATACTTCATGCAAACGCTGAAGCAATTGGGCGGCGGTCTTCGGACAACTAACCTCTGTCCGAAATATTTCTACTTGGTTTAGAGCAGTCGACATAATTACGTTTTTTATTTTTTACGTAAAAATATAGACAAATAAATTATTTTGCGAGGTTATTTATGACAAAAGTAATGGTTTTTTACGACAATCAAACTTTTTGGATACTTTTTTTATCCAAAAAGTTTATTTTTTATCTTCAAATAGTAGACAAAGCTATTTTATGATGCCTTCGAGCTGATGAAAGATGGGTACAAGAGATAGGCCTTTTGCAGAAAGATGATATTCTATATGTAATGGCTTTTCGCTGATAATAGTTTTATGTAGAATTCCTTCGGTTTCGAGTTCTTTTAACGCTGTTGCTAAAGATTGTTTATTGGCTCCTTCGATATCCCTAAGTAAGGCGTTGAAACGAACGGGGCCATCTACTGCAAAACGGAATATCTGAGGCTTCCATTTTCCAGACAGTGTCTTTAATAATCCCTCCGCAGGGCAAGTACTTTCGGGTTGATTTTTGGTAGTCATGTTTTTTTGACTTCTTGATTATATAAATTTTGATGTCCAAATTTACTGATAATTACTGGTTAGAGGAATTGATTTTTGTTAATAACCATATCTTAAGGCC
>NZ_JBMLSD010000359.1:0-23425 GCF_049240685.1 Flectobacillus sp. | reverse complement strand
TCGGAAATCTTATTCTGCCGCCCTTTTTTTATTACTATTTATTTATAAAATCTTCCTGATTACTGGACAAAATTGAAGATACTAGTTCAAGACTTAGTCTTGGACTCATTTTTTTAACAGTTTTAAACTGTTTTTAAACATTCATTGAAAAAGTCTAAATACCTTTTCTCTTTTTGTCCAGTAATCAGACTGTTAACTAATAACGTCTCTTTACTTACTAAGGATTCTAAAATGTAAAAATGCTATTTAAAATATTCGATGGGACTTTGTTATGAGTATTTTTCTAAAAAATTGACTTTTGACAACAGTTGACTCACTTAAATCAAATATTTATGGCATTGTCCAAAACAAACGAATCAAAGAATTCCTACTTAATTCCTTTTATCCTGATTACCGTCCTATTTTTTCTATGGGGGTTTGCCCATAACCTCAATCCTATATTGATTCCACATTTAAAAAAGGCCTGTCAGCTCACTGATCTTCAATCTGCGTTTATAGACTCTGCTTTCTTTGTAGGTTATTTTGTCATGGCAATTCCTGCCGGTTTGGTCATGAATCGATATGGATACAAGTTCGGCATAATTATGGGTCTGCTGATTTTTGCTGCGGGAGCATTCTTATTTTATCCTGCTGCGGGCACCCGAACTTATGGTTTGTTCCTTTTTGCTTTATTCATTATTGCCAGCGGTTTAACCTTCCTCGAAACAGCGGCCAACCCTTATGTGACAGTTTTGGGAGATGAACATACCGCAACTCAAAGATTAAACCTATCACAATCATTCAATGGTTTGGCTGCCTCTTTGGCTCCTTTGGTAGGAAAATATTATATCCTAACAGATACTACGATTTCGGAAGAACAATTAAAATCCTTATCCAGCGCCGAAATTGATACACTTTTAACCCACGAGGCTCAGAGCGTACAGATTCCATACGTAGTAATCGGTTTGGTGGTTTTGACAGTAGCCCTAATACTTTGGAGAACCAATCTACCAGAAATTAAGGAGAATAGCGAGAGCAATAACACTACCGAACAAGGTAGTATTTTCAAACAAACTAACTTAATGCTTGGTGTCACAGCACAATTTTTTTATGTAGGTGCACAAGTTTGCGTTTCTAGTTTCTTTATTCGTTTTCTAGGAAAAACTGCCGAAATAGCTGAAAGAGATGCCGCAGGATATTTAGCAATTGCACTTTTATGCTTTATGTTAGGACGTTTTCTTGGTACATTATTGATGAAGTTTATTGCTCCAAATCGACTTTTGGCGATTTATAGTATTTTTAATATTGGATTGCTTGCAATAGCCATTGCGGTAGGTGGCTTTACCTCTATTTATGCTTTAATCGGAGTTGAGTTCTTCATGTCGATTATGTTCCCAACAATTTTCTCCTTAAGTATTCAAGGATTGGGTGCACAAACCAAGTTAGGTTCATCTTTAGTAATCATGTCTATTGTAGGTGGAGCAATTTTTCCAGTTATCATGGGTCGTATATCCGATGTGAGTTCTATTCAAACGGCTTACATTGTACCTTTAGTTTGCTTTATTGTGGTGTTGTTCTTTGCCGTAAAAACAAAATCAAGCAAAGGAGCCCTTGCAAATTCGGGACATTAATTCACACAAAAAGGAAAATGTTATTAGATAAAAGTATATCGATTATTTGAATATGTTCATAATCAAAAGGTTATAGTCAAATTTCACTTCAGATTTACTATTAATTTAATCTTTCCTACTAAGTAGCAAGAAGGATTAAATTAATAGTATTCTAAAGGTAAAAACCGAGGTTATGTTTTGTTTATTAATATTACTATAACCAATAAACTGTTAACTCTTAACGTCTTTTTACTTACTTAGAGATTGAAGATTGAAATCATTTTTCTTCAACAAAAGATATAAAACTTAAGTCTTTTTTGACTAAATAAAAAGGAAAGAAATGAACAATAGATACGCCTTAGCACTCGATTTGGTAAACGACGAGCAGCTAATAGCCGAATATGAAAAGTATCATGAGGCAGTGTGGCCAGAAATCTTAGAAAGTATCGCTGGTGCTGGTATCACCCAAATGGAAATTTACAGATTAGGCAATCGTCTTTTTATGATAATGGAAGTAGACAAAACATTTACTTTCGAAAGAAAAAGTCAAATGGATGCTGAAAATCAGAAGGTTCAAGAATGGGAACAACTCATGTGGAAATATCAGGATGCCTTACCAATGGCAAAGCCTGGTGAAAAATGGTTACTGATGGATAAAATTTTTGATTTGAACGCTCAAATGGAAAATAAATAGCAAGTTAGATAAGATTTTCAAATTTACTGATTGCGGTTCATGCCAAGTAAATTTTAGTAGATTATTATCAAAAAAAGCGGTCGAAAAACAATTCTCGACCGCTTTTTTTGATAGAACTTCAAGAAAAATACGAATCTTAAAATTCGGTAAGCCTCAGTTTAATCAAGTTTATCCTGGTAACACTATTTTAGTGAAGATAGTCTTTATTAAGGCATGTTTTAATCCTCAAAGAGCCTTTCATGCAGAAAAATATCATTTAGTCAAACTGTTCTTCAACAATTTCGAGTACCTCCGAATCACAACTAGCTCCGCTTTCGGATAACCATTCTAGCACTTCCTCTTTATTTTGAATTTGATGTTGACTCAAAAACGCCTCTGTAATTCTTAAATCTTCGGCACAATCCCTTTGTTGTAATTCCTTACCTAAAAAGGAAAATAGTAACCTAAATTGCTCGCGACTCATAGGTAAGCTATTTTCAAACTCTTCTTGTTCCTTGTTTCTAAGTTCTTTTAATAATTGATTTCTTTGAGAAAAACTTAATTGACTTTTCATGTTAAAGGTTGGTTATGTACGGCAATATCATCCCTAAAGGAGAATGATTTTCAAAAAACAAATACGTAATACAGAAATATCCTGAGTGGCTCCGCATTGGGTAAAACAATAAAAATCCTAGCCAACGACTTCAATATATTCTATTTTCTATAAATATAATCAAATAAAGAAGAATGTACAATTTTCTATTTTATTCTTTTGGTAGTGCTAAAATATTAAATTACATAAATCAGAAAGGCGAATTCCAGCTATTCGAAAAACATATCCGAAAAGAAGGAATGTAAAATCGAATTTAATTTTTGAGCATTCGCCCGGGGGGGGTTGGAAAAAGGCAAATCTGTGTATTTTAAAAATATGCTAACACGCTCTGTCGAGTCCCAGTTGTCGTAAACATACAACCTGTTTCTACTTTGAATCACCATTTAACAGAACTCCCTGATTGTCATCCCAAAGCAAATCTGCTCGATAGACACAAATTTTACCGAATAATAAAAAAAATATAGATTTCATCGAGTGATTGTATTGCATAACCAAATTATACCTAGCTTAGCACCGTACTTTCAAACATCTAATATACAGCACCTTAAGCCTCAAAACCGACGACTCCCATATTTTGAAAATAAAGCAATAGGCACATTTAAACCCTTTTCTATTATGACAACAACATCAGAAATTCTTTTGCAACTAATTATCGGAGGCCTGCTAGGAGTGGTTGGACAAATGCTGAGATTTATTGTAGGGCTTAAAAAGCTCAATGAAGAGGCAAAAGATAAGAATATTCCGACTGCTGAGATGTTCCAAACCAGCAGATTCATAATTAGTCTTATAATTGGGTTTATTGCTGGAGTATTAGGGATAGTTTCACTATCAAATTTTACTGCGGACTTTTTTTCAAAAAATCTTAAAGAAACAATTATTACACTTTTGGGAATAGGCTATGCGGGTACAGATTTTATTGAAGGATTCATCAAAAAATATATCCCAGACCCATCCCAAGAACTAGTAAGCCATAATCCACAAGTACCTAAAGGCGGGCAATCACAGCCAAGCTAGAGGGAGTTAAAATTGTCTGTAAAAACCTACATAAACATGAAAAAATCTATCATTCTTCTAGCTCTCATTTACTTTACAGTAAACATGGGCACATTGGCACAGACTACTTATCTGCAGGATGCCCTATACATTTCTCAAACGATGAAAAAAATAAAAATCATTAAGGAGAAGAAGAATATTACAAAAGATAATAATATAGATATTTACCCATTAATTAGTACAAATATCTCTACAACTATCTTTAAAGGAAACTCAACATTCGATACAATTTACAAAGAACTTATTCTCTCAAAAAAGAGACAAAATAAGTCAGAAAATATAACAATACAACAACCAAGCCCAAATAATATATCTTCTGCTCCTATTGGAGAATCACCACAACCTAGACCAAATAATATATCTTCTGCTCCTACTGGAGAATCACCACAACCTAGACCTAATCAGTCATCTCCTAATTCTCTAAACCCTTCTTTGAGGGTACAAGATTCCTCTCAAAAAGTCTTAAATATATATTGGTTAAATAATGAATTAGAAGAGGATAAAGCCAAAAGAGAACTAGCTTATATTCTTTTAAACATGGAAAGAAATACAGTCGATAGTACTCTCAATACAATAGTAAAGGATATTCCCAAATTTGGTACGTTTAATGATACAAGTGACCCGAATATTAGTTTAAACTCGTTAAACGAATCAACCGAATTTACCTTCCCAGAAACTCAAATCATTTATGGAATTGTTGACTTTACAATAAGTAGAGCGAAGGAGCAATTAGTCGAAAAATACTTGGCAGGATGGTACAACAAACTTGATTCTGTTAAAATCATCAAAGCGTTGTTACCTCAGACCTTAGAATCGCTCAACGCTTTTAATCGTCAAGAGAGTTTAAGCATGGTTAGATTTGGAGATAAATGGAAATCTTCCTTTCAAGAAGATTTAAGAAATATCCCACTAACCTTTCAGGAAGAGGCATTTATTCAATTGCTATTAGGAAACTCCTACAGTAGGCAAGTAACCTCAATGGTATCAGGAGGAAGTAAGATGATTTATGATCTATACCTCAAGAAACATCTGATAACCTCCTTGAATGAATTGTCTACAGAGTATCTATTAGAGAATGAGGAGGCCTGTCAACAGCCTTATTTTAAACAAGCGGTAGTATTGTCCAACTTATTGTTAAAAGTGGGCGGACTTATGAATGAAAATAAGACATACTTGTCTACAAACATAGTTGATTTAAAAAAAATGGATAATGATGCATGGAGAGCTTTCCTAAAATTATTATACGCAAAAAATAAAAAAGAGCTCTACTTTGCTCTAGGTTATCACGACTGTGAAATGACAATTAACCAAATTATAAAAAATGAACATTCAGAATTAGATGAATTTGCTAAACTTTATGAAAAGAGTATAGCTTTGGCAGACACCTATCAATCGATGATTAATTCCACTGCCAATAAAGTTGAAACAAAGCTTTCAATTGAAGACAGTAGAAAATTATTTGTTCTAAGTTTTCAGATAATTGAACAAAGCGTAGATATTTTGAGATTTTTAAATAAAAACAATAAAGGTTATCCTGAAGAGCTGATAGAATTCAAAAAAGTAAGTAAAGGTTATTTTACAGCACTCTCTGAAATCGCAGATGGTCTTGTTAACAAGCAATATGGAAATATTTTAGACGGCACATTAAGCATTTTTAGACAAATAGACACACAAAACAAGCTAACAGATGCTATCTCCAAATTTCATGTATTTGGAAGTTTTATGATCAATATCATTAATGCCAAAAGTTCTGAGGAGGTAAAAACCGCCTTGGAAGAACTAATTCCCAAAAACTTATACCAATTAAAAAACACTCATGAATTTAGTATTTCTTTGAGCTCCTATCCGGGTGTTTTTGGAGGCTATGAGGAACTTTCCAAAACAAAGTCAGGAGGAGCTTCGCTTTCCGCATTTATGCCAATCGGGTTGGATTTTAATATTGGGCTAAAATCAAAAAAATCTACTAAGGACTTTAACAGTCTCAACTTCCTCGTTCAATTTTTAGATTTTGGGGCTATTCTCAATTACCGAATAATAAGCAAAGATGGAGAAGAAACAACTCCAAACGTTAGATTCAAACAATTGCTTTCTCCAGGGTTTAGCGTGATGAAACACTTTAACAACTCGCCTTTGGTATTGGGCGCTGGTGTAAACTATACTCCTGCACTAAGAAATGTAACTAGTCTTACTTCTGAAGATAATGCGTGGCGCGTAGGTGTATTTTGTGCCGTAGATGTAACATTTTTTCATCTCTATAACTCTAAAAAAATACTAAAATGAGTTTTATTTACAACGGAATGCAAATACTCCGAAGAGGTACAACTAATTCGGGAACGCTAGGAGGTTTTTTCACATTTGGTGGAAACGAAATTTTCGGGATATCTAATAATCATGTTTTAGCTAATTTTGGGTTCTGTGAAGTAGGAGATTTTATATGCAGAGCAGGTTCAGATATCGTTGTAGGTTCTCTCCAATGCTGGGTAAAGTTAGATTTATCTCAACCAAACTATTTGGATATAGCGCTATTTAAACTTGCTCCAGATGTTAAGCCTTACTGGAGAATGCCCTTCAGTCATAATAGCTCGCCTGGTAATATCCGATTAGCCGAAGAGGGTGAATCAGTGTACATGGTTGCCAATAATGGTTCGATTAAGACAGGAATAATAAATCAATTGTTTACTGATGAGGACTTAAATGTTGACTTAAATGGAAATAATTTAAGATTTTTGGGGCTTACAGAAGTACTTTCAACGTCAGGCATTCCCTTCTCGGTTCAGGGAGAATCAGGAAGTTTGGTATTTGGTTCCAACAATGATCTACTAGGGATTTTAATGGGGTCGAGTAAAAACAACTCTTCTTTGAGTTATTACGTTCCTTTTATTCATCAAAACCTTGGCATTTGCGCAGTGTATCCTAATATAAGAGTGTGGAATCCTGCAAAAAATTATTCTTAATCGGTCATAAACTAAACCCTTCAGTAAATATGAAAACTATTAATACAGCGAAAAGTATGAGACTTTTCATTATTCTCACTTTATCAATTCTTAACCATGGCTACAGTCAAAGCTTAAAACACGTAGGCTATTCCGACAAAAACTTCTTCAAGAGTAATCTAGAATTATCTAGTTTGGTATCGGTAGAAAGGAATTTCTACACCGCTACCGAGAGAAAGGGAATGTTGCTTCAACTAACCCTTGACGCTGACTGTAAATTCAAAGTAGCGAACTCGTACCCGCTCAATATAGCACAAAATGCAGAAATAGAAGGTATCGCTTATTATAAAGGGCACCTTTTGCTGACTGATGAAGGAAATTCATCTGTTTATGATTACGATATCACTAACAAAATCATTTCTACCATTGAAGACAAGGGATTTGGAAATATTTTGGGACATAATACAGGAGATTTTGGAATGGAAGGTATTACAATAGATGAAAAAAACGATAAATGTTTTATTTTGAAAGAACGAACAACTGATTTTTCGAGTTTGATTCACATGTTTGATATATCAGTAAATCCTGAGAATAAAATTGCCTTGAAATTCCTAAAAAGTTTTAAAATTCAACATGGCAAATTGCATCAAAATCCCTCAAAAAATATTCGATATGCCGATATATATTTTGATTCAAAGTCGGATTCGTTATACTGTCTCAAAACATTTTATCATGACGAAATTAATGATAATACTGTACGGACAGAAGAAATATATAGAACTAAACTTCAATATAGAATAGATGTATTTTCACTAAAACCATATGAAAACCAAGACGGGAAGCTTACATTAATTACTCCTAACAATTCCTATGACAGAACCAAGGAGGTGGATGATTATCGAAATAGTTATGTCACAAATCTGGAAGGTATTACAATATATAAAGATACTATCTATCTTGTGAGTGATAATGGTAGGGGTCAAAAACCTACTCTATTTTTAAAAATGTCATTACCAAAGAGATAAATCTCTTTCAAATCGTTGATGTAAAGCAAGTTTAGGACAAAAGGTTTAGTTGATTTTTTGATTTTATTTTGTAAGCTTAGTCAAAATTATTAAGCACTTCTCAATCATATTGGGCATTTTTTTATTTTTAAGAAACTTTTTGCTTACTGTATACATCTTATTGGCTGGTGTATTTTCAACTTAATCTACTTTTGTGTAGGTAACCGAGCCAAACTGTATTAAACAGCTTGGCCTACAGTTTTGAGCCTTGAGTATTTGATAAAATCCGCCTGTAGTTATTAAAACTTTTATACCTCAGAGCGTGGTGCCTGATGACCTAAATACAATTTCAATTTCCAGATTTCTCACAATCCTATATATGCTTCAAAGGACCGCTCCCCTCTCCTAGTTGATAGTCTTTTCCGCCTTCTATGGATTTTAATACGTATGCCGTTGCACGTTCTACGGCATATTCGACACTAAATCCTTGTGCGAGATTTACTGCAATCGCAGAAGATAAAGTACAGCCTGTTCCACGCGTATTTTTGGAGGCAATTTTAGGATGTTCCATAAAAAACAGCTCGCCTGTAGATTTAATTAAGCAATCAGACAAAGTATCTTCTTCCAGATGACCACCCTTTAGTAATACATTTTGAATGCCTAAGTTTAAAAGATCTTTGGCAGCACTTGGCATTTGCTCTTTTTCGGTAATTTCTCTTCCCAATATCCAACTAGCTTCTTGTAAATTCGGCGTCAAAACTGTAACTAATGGAAAAAGCTGAGTAATCATAAGATGTATTCCTTCTTCGTCCAACAGCGTGTAGCCACTTGTCGAAAGAAAGACAGGATCGAGTACAATGGGTACTTTGGGATAGGCCGATAGTACATCTATTACCTCCCTGACTACCTCTGTACGATGAAGCATTCCAATTTTGATGGCCAAAGGCTTTATGTCAGTCATAATGGCCTCAATCTGTTCTCTTACTGCTTGGGCTGGTATTGGGTAAATCCCACTAACGCCAAGGGTGTTTTGAATCGTAACGGCTGTTATGGCAGTACAGGCATATCCACCCAAGGCTGCGATGGTTATCAAATCAGCTTGAATCCCTGCTCCAGAGGAAGGATCCGAACCAGCTATGCTTAATACTGGAAAGTAGGTTTTCTTCATACAACAAATATACAAATTGCCATCATTGAAAAAGCTACAAGCTCTATACTTATTACTTTGGGATAGCTTACATTCTCCGAAAATTTAATTTTGTTGTATAAAATTTACAAGTTTAGCGACCTTATCATTCAAAAAAGAATCTTGTCACCATGTCAAAGATTTTTGTGAAACCAGTTGCTGATAGAGTGCAGAAACAAATGGTAAGTTTTTGTAATTGGTAGGCTGAAATAAATCCATTTTCCAATCTATTTTTTTTATAATTGATAAAAATTCTGGTTGGTTCGAAAAGCACTTTCTTAAATTTGCTCGGCTCAATGCCAACACTTCCCCGTAGGCTCCATCGCTAAAAAAATAGGAGTAGCTATTCAAATCGGTCAGATTCTCAACTCTGTACACCCAGATTCCTTCGGTGGCAACTATCTCGTAGGCCCTACCTTCATCAAAACGCCATTGCCTGCCTTTGTATCTGTACCCAAAGGCATTTTGATGCGAGTAAGCTTTTTTACAAGAATCGTCTTTGATGATAACTGTGGCAAACCTTTCTTTAATAATCGAATTTGAAGGATGAAATACAATATTTTCTAAAAAATCCTCTGTACTCAGAAATACACCATCTTGTGATTTAGCAGATTGAGAAATGAGTAACAATAAAATAAGTATTAGTTTGTTCATGGTTCAAAATATTGTTTCCACAAAGGTGGAAATTCAAACCAAACTCATCATTAACTCAAGATTAATTCAATATTAAATAAAATACAAACCTACATTAACCTCTTTATGATAAATTAACATTTCAACAAAATTTCCCTTTCTATCAAGGAAACAAGGGTGTATTTAGAAGTCTGGGCTTTGGTTTTATTATTTATAAATTAAGTAAAAGGAAAAGATTGAATAAATAGTTTTGGTATTTTTACCCCATTGAAAGAAAACCTTTAATTATTAACATGAAAATACTCTGGTCGCCAAGCGAACAACAAATTGCACAATCAAATCTTACTGCATTCATGGATTATTTAAGAAATGAATACAGCTTAGATTTCAACAATTATCAAGAACTCTGGCAGTGGTCTGTTAGTGACATTTCAAAATTTTGGGATATTTTTTTGAAATATTCTGGTATTCATTATTCAGGCGAATATCAAGCAGTATTAGCTGGTCGGATGCCTCAGGCCAAATGGTTTGAAGGTATAAAACTGAATTACGCGGAACATGTTTTTTCCTTTGAAAACCCAACGCGTCCAGCAATTTTGTTTCAATCAGAGACGAAGCCTCTCCATGGAATTTCGTGGGAGGAACTCCGATTAAAGACCGCCTCTGTAGCCTCTTACCTTCGGAGCATAGGCATCCAAAAAGGTGATACCATTTGCGGATATATCCCCAACATTCCTGAAGCTATTATCGCGTTTTTGGCTAGTGCTTCAGTTGGTGCAATTTGGTCTTGTGCATCCCCTGATTTTGGTGGTGGGAGTGTTTTAGAACGTTTTGGACAAATAGCTCCCAAAGTACTATTTGCAGTAAATTCTTATTCATACGGAGGAAAGGTTTTTGATAGAACCGAGGTAGTGAAAAATTTACAGCAAAATCTACCCACATTGGAGCAAATCATCGTGATAGATTACATGGAAATTGGGAATAGCATAGAAAATTCTGTTGACTGGGAGCGTATTTCGAATGAGCGTAAAGAGCCTCTAGTATTTGAGGAATTGGCCTTTGATCATCCCTTGTATATTTTATATTCTTCTGGTACAACAGGAATTCCAAAAGCAATTGTTCATGGTCATGGTGGTATATTACTTGAACATAAAAAGTACCTTCTTTTTCAGAATGATGTAAAAGAAAATGAAAATTATTTCTGGTTTTCGACTACAGGCTGGATGATGTGGAACTTCTCAGTTTCGGTTTTATTTACTGGCGCAACCTTGGTGCTTTTTGATGGAAGTCCAGGATACCCAACCATGGATGTATTGTGGAAACTCGTTGCCGAAACTCCAATTCATCATTTTGGTACAAGCGCGGCGTTTATACATGCTTGTATGAAAGAGCAAATTCGACCTAGGTTGTTTTCAAATTTCGAAAACTTACGCTCAATAGGTTCTACAGGTTCGCCGCTTTCACCAGAGGGTTTTGACTGGATTTATGAGCAGGTCAGTCCTGATGTATGGCTAGCCTCCATTTCGGGTGGCACCGATGTATGTACTGCATTTGTCGGTGGCAATCCTATTTCGGAAGTGATTGAGGGCGAAATTCAATGTATTGGACTTGGTGTAGACTTACAAGCTTGGGATGAAAATGCCAATCCCTTACAGAATGAGATTGGTGAGATGGTAATTACACAACCAACGCCATCTATGCCTGTGTTTTTCTGGAATGACCCAGATTTTGAGAGATATACCGCTAGTTATTTTGAAGAGTTCCCTAACTATTGGAGACATGGAGATTGGGTAAAAATTACTCCTAATGGAGGTTTGGTTATCGCTGGGCGTTCTGATGCTACTTTGAATCGAGGTGGAATCCGTATAGGTACAGCAGAAATATATCGAGCAGTTGAGGCATTAGATTTTATCAAAGATTCTTTGATAATTCACCTCGAAGATAGAGATTTTATGCCACTATTTGTAGTTTCGACAAGTGGCGCAGCCTTGAGCGATGAGGAAAAAAAGCTTGTTAAGAAAACCTTGAGAGATACCTACTCTCCACGACACGTACCCGATGAAATAATAGAAGTACGAGAAATTCCTTATACAATTTCGGGCAAAAAATTGGAGCTTCCTATCAAAAAGATTATTCAAGGCAAAGCTTTTGAAAAGTCTGTTAATCTGGGTGCTGTAAAAAATCCTGATAGCTTAGAATTCTTTGTAAACTTAAAATTTTAATCCATCTATACACCTTCTGAATCGTAAGATAGGTAGGTTTGGGTGGTCGGGAAATATTTTCCAACCCTGATTGCTGGACAAAACGAGAAAGCGTTTCTTAGGTGTTGGGACTTTTTCACTGATGATTTTAAAAACAGTTTAAAACTGTTAAAAAAGTGAGTCCAAGACTAAGTCTTGAACTAGTATCTTCAAATTTGTCCAGTAATCAGGCGTCTATCTGATTACTGGACAAAATGAGAAAAGGAATATAGACTTTTTCAATGAATGTTTAAAAACAGTTTAAAACTGTTAAAAAAATGGGTCAAAAACTCAGTCTTGAACTAGTAAATTCAATTTTTGAGCATTTAGCTTTGGGCAATTGGAAAAACTCTTTGTACCAACAAAACAACGATTTAACGACCACAGACAAGCATTTTTCCCAAAGCCCACCGCCGAAAGCCAATACCTGAAAGCCTAAAGCACAATCTTTAACTTTATTTTGCGTACTAACTTACTAACTATCTACTCACTTAAAGCAAAAGCTGTTTTTTCAGATTACCTAAATACGCAATTTCTGTGACTATTTGATCTATTAAGTTTCTAACCGAACCCGAGTCTGGCGAGGGAAGTTCCTCCAAGTTTTGGGCAATTTTTCCTAGATGCACAAAGCTCAATGACCAAGCAGTGCCTTTAATTTTATGAGCCAATGCTTTGACCAAGTCCCAATCCTGATACTGAAATGCACTCGATAGTTCTGCACTAAAGCCTTCCATTTGATTAAATGATACTTCTAATAAATGGCTAATCAATTCGTCATCAGCACCAGTACGCTCAATTAATTCTTCCTTGTCAAAATGAATTAAATCTAGTTTTGAAGACATGCCCTGCTCTTTAGTTTTTGATAAGTCTTTATCTATCACCCATTTCAGCAATGTTTCCTGAATAGTCGGCTTCAGAACGGGCTTTGTAATATAATCACTCATTCCTGCTTCCAAGCACCTCTCCTTTTCGCCAACTACGGTTCCTGCGGTGAGGGCAATAATAGGAATATTGGTTTGCCCATTTTCAATTTTCCTTATCGTTGTAGCCGTCTCATATCCATTCATCACAGGCATCTGAACGTCCAAAAATATGATATCTGGCATTTTCTCTAAATACCGTTCTATTGCTTCTTGGCCATTGGTAGCTTTGATGACGTTGGCATTTGGAACAATTTTATTAAAAAAGGTTGTCGCAAGTAACATATTCACAGGATTATCCTCTACCAACAGGACATTCAATTTAACATCAAATACCTCTTTGAGTGGCTCTGCTTGTTGCTTTACGTGGTCGGGTGTTTCCAGATTTGTACTATCAATTTGGACTTTTGCTAGAGCATCATACAACTGTTGAATTTTGATAGGTTTTACCAAGCGCTGTTTGATATCCAATTCAACACATGCTTTCTGGACGCTATCATCATCAGATGAACTTGAAAGCAAGAAGACGGGTAGTGATTTAGCATCTCTATGCAATTTGTTTCTAATATGTTTGGTAGTCTCAAGACCATCCAGATAAGGCATGTGATAATCCATCAGTACCACATCGAATGATTCACCCGTTTTTAATCTATCGAGTGCCTCGATTCCATTTTTTACACAAATCGAATCTATCTGCCGCAAGGCCAGCATTTCCTGAATAATAAGTCGGTTGGTGTCATTATCATCAACCACGAGCACCCTTTTTATATCCACAGGAGTGGCTGTATTGATTGAATCAGCATTTTCGCTTTCAAAAGCAACATCAAAAAAGAAAGTACTACCTACCCCAGGAGTGCTATACAACTGTAGTCGACTATTCATTAGTGCCAATAATTTATTGGCAATGGTAAGCCCCAAGCCTGTTCCCCCAAATTTTCGGGTAGTAGAGGCATCCTCTTGAGAAAAAGCCTCAAATATTTTCTGCTGGTTTTTCGGTTCTATTCCTACACCAGTATCTCTTACTGAAAATCTAAACAAAGTAGGCTGTTGAGGTGTAGATTCGAGAACTTCTACCTTTAATTCTATTTCACCCGATTCAGTAAACTTAACGGCATTTCCCAATAAATTGACTAAAATTTGTCTTAAACGAACAGGGTCTGCCTCTATAAATCTATTGACTAAAGGAGAAATATTGAGCAACATTTCCAAATCTTTGCGATGAGCCTGATACTTTATCATATCAGATACTTGACCTCCAAGTTCTAACAAATCTATTCTTTCTGGACAAATTTCTAGTTTTCCTGCTTCTATTTTTGAGAAATCGAGAATATCGTTAATGATATCTAGTAAAGAATTGGCACTTTGAAAAACCGTTGACATATATTGATGTTGCGTTTCGTCGAGTTTTGTTCTCATTAATAAATCCGTAAATCCAATCACGCCGTTGAGAGGAGTCCTAATTTCGTGACTCATATTGGCCAAAAATTCAGATTTGGAGCGACTAGCGGCCTCGGCTTGCTCTCTTGCCTTTAGTAGCTGAGCCTCTGTTTCTTTTCTGGCAGTAATATCACGAATTACAGACTGAACAACCATCTGACCGCCTATTTCAATTGAGTTTAGTAATACATCGCATGGAAAGTTTTCATCTGTATCTAGTCGACGATGAGTAAACTCAAAACTGTAATGATCCAGAGTATTTAGTTTCGCTAATTTTTCATTTATTGAATCAAGACTATTCTGACCATCAGGCTGGTATTCGGGCGAAAAATCAACAGGATGCTTACCAATAAGCTGATTTTTTGAAGAAAGTCCTAAAAGTTTTACTGCTGCGGCATTACAATCCATAATGCCCTTTTCGGTGTAGATTAAAACGGCATCGGATGTATAGTCAAAAAGGCTTCTGAATTTTTCTTCTGAGCTGGCCACAGCTGATTCTGCTTGCTTCTTTTTGGTGATATCCTGCATATAACCGTGCCAAAGCGACCCATCTTCAATTTTTTCAGGAGTAGAGGCAGCTCTCATCCATTTGATATTCCCTTTTGAATCTAAGATTCTAAATTCTTGTTCCCATGGGGAAAATGTTTCCGCAGAGAGCTTCATACTTTGAATTATCCTTTCTTGATCTTCGGGTATAATTCGACTAAAAATAATAGAAGGATTTGCTACAATTTCCTCGGGAGTCACCTCATAAAGATCAGTGATACCAGCTGTAACATAAGGAAACTCATACTTTCCTGAGTTAGAATATTTATACAAATACAAACTTCCGGGTACTTGGCTAGAAAGTTTTTGTAGGAGTTGCGACGATTTATGAGCTGCTTCCTCAGCAATTTTTACATGAGTAATATCTTGAACCACACCGTAGGCCTTAGGTTGGTCAGCAAACGAGTCTAATTTTCCAATCAGGCGCAACCATTTGTGCTTTCCTTTAACTGTTAAGATTTCTACTTCTAAATCAAATTTTTTTGCATACAGTATACAGTTTTCTACTGCCTCGAGTACGGTGTTTCGATAGGGTTCGAGATAAAAGTTGATACTTTTGTGCAAGGCTGGAGTAAAATCCTCCTCAACCTCGAATATACTTTTGGTCACATCAGTCCACTCCAGTTTTCTTTCTGGAAGTTTCATTTCCCATCCTCCTACCAAAGCCACCTCGCTAGTTTGCAACAAGGATTCTTTTGTAGCTTTAAGCTCGTCTTCGGCCTGTTTTCTGGCCGAAATATTTCTTTCGACAGCAATGTAATTTGTGCATTTTCCTGATTCATCAAAAACAGGATTTATCGTAAGGTCAATCCAATACTGCTGTTTATTTTTGGTATAATTTAGAATGACTTCAGAAATAGGGCGATTGTTAGCAATCGCATCCCTGATTCGCAGAATGGTCTCCGAATCTGTATCTGGCCCGTGAATCAACTCTGAGGGTTTCTTACCAACAACCTCCACTATCGAATAACCTGTTAACTCTTCATAAGCCTTGTTAATCCAAGTGATTCGTCCATCAGGACCTGCAATGATGATGGCATCGGTAGTCTTGGAGGCAACCAAGGCAAGCTCTTTGAGTTTTTCTTGTTTTTCCTTATTTTCTGAAATATTTTGACTTGTAAAAACTAAATTTTTTGTGGAATTATCATAATTAATTGAAGAACGGAGCCAAACCCAGTTTGACGAGAAATCCAATACACGATACTCAAAAGAGGTTTGAGAAGTATATTCATTCAAGCTATTACACAAATTGGTTAATTGGGGTTGATCATCAGGATGTACCAAATCGAGATAACTCGACATTAGTGAATCATGAATTGACAAGTTGAGAACCCTTTCCCAACTTGGTGAGATATACTTTATCTTAAAATCTGTCCCAATAACCATCAAGATATCCGACATCGTCGAAACCAAGATACTCAAATCATGTTGAGTTCGTGTTTGATCTGTGATATTGTAACCCGTGCATAAAATTTCATACACATTTCCCTCAGCGTCGGTTTGCCCACTAAACTCCCAAGCATTCACAATTACCTCCCCATTTTTGTCTGGCTTACGCAAAATTACCTTGTGAGGTTGGTTTGGATATTGAAAACAGAGACCTACCGTATCTTGGCATTTTTGGTGATCTTCTGGTATAATATTCGTAAGGGCATTTTTGCCTAAGATATCTTCTCGTTTAAAACTAAATACATCACAAAAATGATCATTCACAAAGCTATAATTACCAAACAAATCTGTAGTAACTACATAATAAGAACGATTATCGATAACCGATTTTACAAGATTATTGGTCTCTTCATAGAGTTTTTCAGTGATTTTGAAGCCCAATGCTACCTTTCGCGAATCCTTCGTGAAAAATGGAAAAACCATCACCGAAAATTTTGTACCTATTCTGTTTATAAATTCTAAAGAAAAAGACTCGCTGGAAAAAGGATAATGTTCGAATACTACATGTTGGAGTTTCGTAAGGTCTAACTCATGCTTCTTAATAAACTCAACTAAAGTGGTATTAAACCAAATTTGCGAGGTTTCTGAATCATTGATAAAACCATATCCCATAAAATCACCCGAAATCATCCAGTCAAACAACCGTGGGTTTTGTTTAACTTCCTCAAAAAATTCATTCTTCACCTGATTCATAGTAATGCGCATTAATGGTAGCTAGATAAAATACAATCTTCCTCCGCCAAGGGCGGAAATTATCTTATAAAATTTAGTTGAGGTAATATGAGTGCCTTAGGTACATAATCTTTCATTTTTCCTAGGCAGCAAAAGGAGATTTTTTACTTGGAACTCGGCTAACAGTACCAAATAAATTAGGAGGAGCATAATCTTAATATTGAAGGCAGTAGCAAGTTAAATTTTTGGTAGATAAAAACAAATGACTAAGGTTAGAATTCCCTAGAAAAATCTCAAAATCCCTAGTATTAGGGGTGATTTTTATAAGTTTTTGAGGGATGAATGCCTAATTTTGGATGGGAAAATCAGAAGACTACTTTATCGTAAATAGCGTATATACTATATAGGCAAGGAGATAGATAGGCCAAAAATACGGAATATGATTTTTAGCTATCAGGTACAGAATTAGCCCGAACTGTAGATGAAAAAATTTCTATTCATCCCTTAGAGACGCAATGATTAATACGTAAAAATTGCGTCGCTAGGGGTAACATTCACTCATGCAAGATGAGCCATATATAGGTTTATGCCTGCGTCGTGCCGCCTTTGGGAATACGGCAAAAAGCTTATGCCCTTTTGCCGACAGTTGACAAGATAAAGCTTATCTTGGTCATTAGCCAACCTTCACAATTTTTGTTTCTACTTTATGGTAAAGCAATTTGGTGGCGATGCTTTGCTGGTCTCGATAATTAAAAACTTGACCATCAGCTCTCACCTGCTCAAGTAAATCAAAATCTAGGGTATGGTATACCCAACTTGGCTTTTGAACTTCACCAAGCAAGATAATACCCTCTTCAGGAAGATTTTTGTCTGGCGTTGCATAAAATCCTGCGTATCCATAATTGATATCCACCGCAGGCGACCAAAGCGCATTGCCAACCGTTTGTGCCACTGCGGTGTAGAGCTGATTTTCAAGAGCTCTCGCTCTTGCACCAATATGAACTCGTGTAGCTCCTCTTATGGTTTCTGTGCAACTTGGTGCTACCACTAATTGTACTCCTTCCGAGGCAAGTAACTGACTACCAATAGGAAATTCGACATCATAACAAATTTGTATGCCAAACCTACCCCAATCAGCTTCAAAAATACTAAGTACCTTTTCGCCACTTGATATTCCCCACTCCTCATTTTCAAAACGTGTCATGAAAAATTTGTCTTGGTATCCAACATAACCCTTCTCCGAAAACACCATGGCACGATTTACAGGCCTACCGTCCACGATTATCGGTAAACTTGGAGCTACAATAACTACTTTGTGAAGTTGAGCTGCTGTTTTCCAAACATCAATAAATTTTTCTTGCCAGTTACTAAATTCAAATACCTGACCTTGTAAAGAAGACTGCAAGTTGGGAGGAAAGATACTGGTCAGCTCCATAGCGCCATATTCGGGAAATACCAAAAGTTTTGCTTCATTTTGGGCGGCATCTTCTACCCACTGGTGAACATGAGATGCCCACGCCTCGAATGAAGAATGCTGGCTAATAGGGTATTGAGCAGCGGCTACGCGAACTTTCATACGAATTTCAATTGATTTATTTTTGAAAAAACTAGATAGTTTTGAGCCAAAATCTTAAAGGTTTTGCCGTGCTTTGCGACTGACCAATATCGACCCAGCTCATTTCACAGACCAGATTCGGCTGAGGAGTATAGCCTCTTTTGGTCCAAAAAACATCATTCGAACGATAATCTGTAGGTTTCAATTCATGATTTTCTCCACGATCGACCGAACAAAAAGTAGTTATCTCAAAACCATGAGATTTGGCAAATGCCTCTCTTTCATCGAAGAAACGATGCCCTAAACCGAGTCCCCGATGTGATTTGAGTAGGATACTTTCGCCAAAGTAAAAGATTCGATTGAGATCTAATCCAATGGTTCTGAAAGGGAGCTTTACCTCTTCTGTTTCATCCATTAAAGGTATTGCTGTGGTAGCCCCCACCATTCTGTCGTTGTCATACACCGCAAAAAGAAAACCCAAATCTGATTGGGCATAGGTTTGCAGATACTCCATTTCATACGCAATACTTCCTTCGTATAAATAGGGATAGTCACGAAAAACAGTTATTCTTAATTGTGCTAAGTCTTCGAAATAGTCTTTAATTTCAGAGCCAACTTTTGTGATAAAATCCATACTATTTCGATACTAATTCAATCCACAGTGCGAGATTATAATAGGTTGTTACACGGGAAATTTTGCCCTTATTTATTTCCAAAAAGGCCCCAGCTGGTAACACGTATGTTTGTCCGTGTGCTTCGGGTAAACCTTCCTCCCCTTTTTTATAGATTCCATTTACGACAAATTCGACGGC
This sequence comes from Flectobacillus sp., assembly GCF_049240685.1. Taxonomy (NCBI): domain Bacteria; kingdom Pseudomonadati; phylum Bacteroidota; class Cytophagia; order Cytophagales; family Flectobacillaceae; genus Flectobacillus; species Flectobacillus sp. Next base: position 4,110 of record NZ_JBMLSD010000359.1, on the reverse strand, counting down.
AACTCTTGTACCTGATTCTTCAGATAAGAAAACCATATCCGTGAGGGTTTCTTCGTAAGAAACATCCATTTTTTGTAGAAATTCAGTGAATTTTTCTTTACCAATTCTCACATCACCCTGATTGCTCTCATGACGAATATCTTCGTCTAATAAGTTCAACATGCCATTCCAATCCTTTTGATTAAAACAATTGTAATAAGCTTTTACGATTTCTACACCTTTCATTTCTTTCAACTTTATTGATAATCCACTAACTCAGCAAACGCTGTGCGTATACTTTACGCGGCTCAAAATTATAAAATTCAATATTGAATATGCTTATTTATTTGTAGCAAACCTAATTTCTTACCATTAGTGAATCCATTTTGTAGGTAATCAGCCTCCAAAAACCTCACAAATTTTCTTGACAGATTTCTATCCTATCTTATGGGCTAAAACAAAACTACCTCACTAGTTTTGTTTTTTTCAATCACTTACAAAAACAGTGAATACCTGAAAATCAAAAACTTGTGTAATTATTTAGGTAAAAATTTCATCATTCTTATCACTAAGTGCGGATAATTTTAGGTACAAGGGGAAATTCCTAAATATTTGAAGAAAGCTTTGGTATGCATTCATTATTTTCTATATTTACATCGAGCATAAAATACCTGAATTTATCAAAATAGCATCCTTGCTAATCTCTCTTAAAATTGAATCCTTATGTTGCTTTATTCGTTTAAAAATTTTACCACCATCGATTCAGGTAGGGATATCCCCGACCTGGTTTCCCGATGCATGCTGGAGTTGAATCCCCAATATGAGCCAACTGCCCAACTCGAAGTAATACAACCACTGAATTTATTGAGCCAACCCATTGTCTTTTATTATCTACCCAGTTTTGCCCCTTCTCAAGTTGCACAATACCAAGACTACCGCCAACAATTTCCTACATTCTATCTTGTTTTAATACTTCCAAAAGACAAACAAAAAGAACTCAAAGCCATGGCTACGCTTGATTATCAAGATTATGTAGCCGAACAACAAATCAGTGTAGACTATTTGGAGAGAGTCCTGATGCTTTATGAGCAAAAAACGACTAGCCACCAAAAATTGTCTAAGTATCTCGACTTGTACAACAACTTGTTTATCAGCTCTGCGCTTCCGATGATTGTGACTTGTGCCTATACCAATCAAATTATGAGGGTAAATCAGGCCACACTCGACGCTATTAAGGTAGATGAAGAGTGGTTGAAGCAACGAAAAATAACAGATTTGTGCCATCGTGACGACCTCCCACAAATGGAAGTGAATATGGCTTCACGTACTGGAGAGCGAATGATGGTGCGTTGGTGTTTGCCCGAAAATCAAAATTTGTTTATCGAATTTTCATCATACAATGTCATCGCCAATGAATATCCTGCTTCATTAGTAATTTTTACGGATGTAACACAGCTGATTGTTGCCAGACAACAAGAGAAATCATCACTTTCTCAGTTCGAAACAATTTTTGATAAGACACAAGAAGCTATCCTTGTCTTTGATGATGATGGTACCATAGTAAATGCTAACAAATCGGCTCTGAAACTTTTTAGAGCAACAGAAAATCAATTAAGTGGTTCCAGTATAAAACCTCTTATGACCGACGGCTTTAAGAAATCATTTTGTCAAATATGGCAAAACTTTTTAGAAAACAACCATGCCAAAGGAATCACCAAAATACGAGATTTTGAAAATAATCAACTGATTGCTAGTTATCAGTTACACAAAAAATTATTCGGCAACTATCATTTAGCTACCCTTTTGGATATAACGGATAGCTATCAAAAAAATCAAGAAACACTTTGCCTAAACGAAATACATCGATTATTAGCACAAACTCAGTCCTTCAATGAACCGTTTTCGATGGCATTGAATCGGATTTGTGAGTTTACAGGTTATCAGACAGCCTTGTTGTGGGTAGTAGATGGGACAGGCAAATATTTGAAAAATGTAAGCTTAGGCACTCATAATTTTAATGAAACTATATCACTGATGCCTTCCCTTAAAATCGAGCCTAATGATTCGAGCTGGGAACTCCAAGTACTTAAGCAAGGACAAGCCAAACGCGGCAAACAAATGCGTGAGATTTCGGAGGGGAAGTTTGTAGAATGTAATTCCTTTATTTTACCATTAAAAAGCAAACATAAGGTCGTAGGGATTCTTTCGCTTTGTGCCCAAGACAACTCCCAAATTAATAAAAGACATAGTTCTTTTTGTAAAAGTATTTCTGACACGCTAGGCCTTAAGGTTGTTAAAATAAATATTTTGAAGGATTGGGATAATGTTTTCAACCATTCAAACAATTATATCTGTACCATGGGGAAAGAGGGAAGTTTGATCAAAGTCAACCCCAAATTCTGCAAAGAATTAGGATATACCCAAGAAGAATCCCATGGAAAGTCTTTTCTACAATTTGTTCACCAAGAAGATTTAGGAGCAACACGCTTTGATTTGGATTTGGCATTCGACAAGAACTCAAAATTTACTTTCACGAATCGCTGCATTGCCAAATCGGGGCAAATACATTGGATTGAGTGGAATTCGGCTTATGACCCAAATACTAATTTAGGATATTTGATAGGAAAGGATATCACAAAAGAACAGTCTGCCAAGAAACAATACTTGATGGAAGCGGAGAATAGTGCCCGAATTTTATCAAGTATTACTGATGCCTATTTTACGGTAGACAACCAATGGAGAATTAGATATGCCAACCGAGCGGCAGAACAACTTTTTGATATCGACGGACAAACGCAACTTGGGATGTATCTCTGGGAGGTCTTTAATATACATCCCTATCATCCGTTCTTTATGAAGCACGTTGTGGCACAAGATGAGAATCGAGAGCATACCTTTACGTTTTACGACCAACAGTCACTTCGTTGGTTATCGGTAAGTTGCAACCCACTCAATGAAGGAATGGCGGTGTCTTATCGAGATATCACCGAAATCAAGAAGCAAGAAATCAAAATTGGAGAAATGAAATCTAATTTGGAATTGCTCATCAATAATACCGACAACTATATTTGGTCAATAGACTGTGAGTGCAGATATGTTGCCTTTAACTCGGTATTTGTGAAAAGAGTCGAAAGTATCACAGGATTGCCCCCAAAGGTAGGCGAATTAGCACTCAACGATGCCTTTCCTGAAGAGACCTTAGCACTTTGGGAGCCACTATACGAAAGAGCTCTTCAAGGTGAAACGTTTTTTGAAGTGGTTTCAGGCTTTAATCCTCTGAAAGGGATTGTCGAGGTATCTGAAATAAACTTGTATCCAATGTACCAAGACGGAAAAATTATTGGAGTAAGCTGTTTTTCGAAAGATATTACCGAAAACACCAAATATGTAAAAGCCATTGAAGAACAAAATAAGAAGCTTAAGGAAATAGCCTGGATGCAATCACACGGGGTAAGAGCACCATTAGCCAAAATTTTAGGGGCTGTAGATTTACTGATGCATGATACGGCGGGTTGTCTTCCCTCAAATGAGGTGCTTTCATGGGTAAATATTTCAGCCAAGGAATTAGACGTCGTAATTCATGATATTGTTAAAAAAGCCTCCCCTTGGTCGCCTGATACAAATAGTCCGAATAACTTAATGTTATCTTAAATTTGTCATAATACCTTCTTCCATCATTTGATTTTGTTTTGTAATTTGAATCCTGTTCCGTATTGAAAATGATAACAATACAGAACAGGATTTTGATATTGTGTTGCGTTTTAAAAGAAAAGTAGACAAAATTTGATGTAAGCCAAGTGCTCTGGGCAACAGACAAGAAGTTGTACTGGCCTTTTGCTTACAGCCTAAAACCTGTCGCTTGTTTTTTTTAAGTAAAAAGACGTTAGTAGCAAACAGTCCATCAGTTACGGTAATACAATCATAATCAAAATGTTATTCTTGATTTTTACCTTTAGGATACTATTTTAATCATTCATGCTAAAAAGTAAGAATGATTAAGTTAATAGTATACTTGAGGTAAAATTTGATCATAACCTTTTAATTATGAAAACCTTCAAATAACCAATATACTATTTACTAACAACGTTTTCCTACTTACTTAGAAAATAATAAGCCCAATTGAAACAAAAA
>NZ_JBMLSD010000358.1:5483-19654 GCF_049240685.1 Flectobacillus sp. | reverse complement strand
AAATGGCTTTAAGTAAGTAATCGTGCTGAATTATATTTAAGTTTTGTGTTTTAGGCACAAGGCAAAGCGTGTTAAAATGTTTTTAACGACCACGGACATGCATTTTTCCCAAAGCCCACCGCCGAAAGCCGATACCTGAAAGCACAATCTTAAACTTTATTTTGCATACTAACTTAATTTTTTTGTTTTAGGCACAAGGCAAAGAGTATTAAAATGTCGTTTGATATCGATAGAAATATTTTTGCCAAATGCCCAAGGTGGAAAGCTCAAAAATTTAAGTTTTCAGGCTGTTGACATCAAGCCCTAATCTAAAGATGATATATTAAAGACCTTTTCTCTAATGCCTATTACTTACAGCTTAAAGCTGAGCGCTTAAATTAATTTTGTACAATTACCTAAAAGGAAAGATTAAATTAATAGTATATCTGAGGCAAAATCTGACTATAATCTTTTGATTATGAATATCTTCAAATAACCTATATACTGTTAACTAATAACGTTTTCCTACTTACTTACTGATGGTCTAGTAATTAAAGTATTTCTTCAGTCCGTTTATGGGTTTTTCAACCAAAAACCATGACAAGCTAGCTACCAAAAGGGTGAGTGTGGCATAAACCAAGAGCTCAAACGCAAATCGGTGTGTAATACTTGGTACAAACTGCTGAAGTTTATGGATAATTCTTACCGTTGGATGTGTTGGGTAATTGGTATGGTAAAAGTTATATACAAAGTTGTGATACAAATACAAACCATAGCTAATACGACCAATGTAGACGGTTAATGGATTTTCTAAAAAGAATTGCATGACTCCTCCAAATCCAGAAACCGCTCTTAATATCAGAAAGAAACTGAAGATTGACCCAAACAACCGATCTAATACTACATACGTGAACCCGTGATGCACATCAATTTTTAGCACAATCACATAGCCTATATATAACGCTAAACTTGCCAATAAGTAACGGTTTTTGTTAAGTTTACTAAACAAAGTTTCGCGTTTGAATGTGTATAGATATGCCAAAACGCCCCCCAAACCAAATGAGTCTAAGCAGGTTGGCATTAAAACATATTGAATAGTCCAGTCTGCTTTTAACAAAAATAATAGTAGTCTTAAGCCCAAAGAAAGCCCAATCATTGCAACAAATAGCTTCGGAAAGTACTTTTTGGGAAGAAACAAGATGAGGTAAGGAAAAAATAAATAAAATTGTTCTTCAACGGCCAAAGACCATAAGTGGTCGATAACACCAATCCACTTTTGATAAATGGCAATATAAAAGTTTGTTGAATATAATAACGACCATCCAATAGTAGCACGAATATTGGGTACATCAAAAACAAACAGAAGGAGGAGGGCAAGATAATAAATCGGGAAAATCCTAATGGTTCTTCTTACAATAAATTGCTTGATAGTAAACCAATGACTTCTTCCGATTTGGTCATCTTTTTCTTTTCCAAGAATCAAAATACGGATAATCAAAAAACCGCTCAGTACAAAAAACATCGCTACGCCTAATGACCCCAATGGTAAGGTATTTCTTTCGGCCAACCAATGGTCAATTAGTACCAATCCTACCGCAATGGCTCTTATTCCATCTAATTGTCCAAAATAGTCGTGTTGATTTTTTGATTGCGTCATTCTTACAAGAAAATTGAAGTTAACTCACGCTAGGCGAGCCTCACACAGGTATTGAATAGACAAAAATAGGTTCTTTTTTGTCCCCTGACAAATCTTCTAAGTCCAAAACTACCTTTCCACTCTTATTCTTTACAGGACCAAAGCCAGCTAATTGCTTGAAAAGGAGAAAGATAAATGGAATCTATGAGGTGTAGCTCCAACGACCGTTCACTAAATTCAAGGATTTTTGTATATTTTTTAAGTAAAAGTCCAAAATATTATATTGGCTAAGAGCAATGGTTTGCCCCACCACCGAAGCCGTTTTTACTTTTTAATAATCGTAAATTCTACTCGTCTATTAAGTTTGCGCCTTTCTTCCGTTGCATTGTTGGCTATCGGTCTTGTTTGTCCCCAACCTTTTATCTGTATTCTCTCTGCTTGAATTCCTTGAGAAATTAGATATTTTTTGGCGTTTTTGACACGCTCTTCCGAAAGTTGGAGATTGAGTTGAAAATCACCTTGGTTATCTGTATGACCCTCAAAGAGTATTTCTAAAGTAGGAATATCTCTCATTGCTTGTGCGATTCGATCCAAATCCTTGAGGGCAGATTCTGGTAAATCCGCCTTTCCTTGTAAAAAAGTAAAACTATTCAATACGCCCTTATTCCCGACTTCGAGTGGAAGCAGGTAAAAATTCCGTTTAATTTCTCTATAAGAATTTTCATTTGTCAAATCCACATAATCGGTGATGGTCAGATATCCTTTTTTTACTGGAACAATTTCATACTCTTGTCGAAGTGGCAAAATAATTTTGAATAGACCTAAGGCTGGGTTAAAATGAGTAACATTCTTTTTGCGATAGTTTTTGTTTATATACCACTCTATATCACATTCAATGGCCTTTTGGTCGGTGGTAGACAGTATTTCGCCCATTAATACCCACACTGGTTCGGGCTGTTTATCTTGAGGCAGTAACAATCTGAAAATATCCTCTTTTTGAGAAGCATTTTCGTAGGTACACATGTAGGCATACTCACCCGAGGCGGGAATTGTGAAAAAACCATCCCAATTCGGAGTATTAATGCCTTCACCTAAATTTTGTGGTTCAGACCAATTAAGCCAAGTTTCGTCCAAGCGAGTAGATTTGAAAATATCATTATTCCCAAATCCCGAAAACCCACTCGTTGAAAAATAGAGAGTTTTACCATCTGCAGCAATAAATGGAGTCACATCGTGGGCAGACGTATTGATTACATTCCCCATGTTGCGTGGTTCGGTCCACTCCTCATTGGGTTTTTTGAAGGATACATATAAGTCTCTATTTCCTCTCGTTGTAAGTCTTTCGATAGACATTACCATGACTTTTCCATCTGCCGATAGGGCAAACTCTGCATTGCTACTTTTGTTATAATAATTTTCAATTTTGACATCTTCGGGGAAAGACCATCCATTTGGGGTTCGTTTGGAGCGTGAGATACCTGGGGCTAGTTTGCCATCTTTCAAGTATTTATTCATCAGTAATACCTCTCTTCCATCTGAAGCTACGGCAAATACAGCGTTATCTTGCTCTGTATTGAGAGGTATTCCTAAATTTTGAGCTTTTGACCATGTTCCATCTTCATTTTTGGTGCTGTACCAAATATCTTGATCTTTTTCTTTTCCAAAAAAATTAACATAGTTTCGGGTATAATACAAGGTTTTCCCATCGCTCGATATCACGGGGGCAAATTCAGGGTTTCTCGAATTAATAGTTTTTCCTAAGTTCTCTCGAATCACTTTTTGAGGGGCATCGGAGGCAACTTTTATATAATTGGTCACAATTTGGGCATTATTTGAGATGCCAACAGCCTCGATTTGTTTGGGAGTTTTTAGGGCAGATTTTCTTAAAATCAAGCGGATGGCCTGCACTTTGTAGTCTGTCATTTTGGGTAAAATCAAATTGAAAAGCTTGCCTTTTCCGGGCGAAAGTGCTGCATCTTCTGATATCTCAAACAACAGACGTTCTTTAGGCTGTAGGTCAATGGCCCAAACCTGCGCAATTGAGCCTTGCGGCATCAGTTCTGAAACCATTACTTGTTTGATACTCATCGCAGTATCAAATTTTACAGTAATTGACTCGTAACCTGAGGCGATAGGGTTAAGTTTGATGGAGGTATTTGCTGTTTTTACTCTTAGTGGTAAAACATATTCAGACGAATACTCGATTGCGGTATTTGCCCATTTTACAGTTTGTGTGAATGCTTTTTGAAAGAATAATGAAAGTGTAACTACAAAAGCGAAACGAAAAAAGAGAGTATTAACCATATCTATTATTTAGTTAACCTCTCTTTTACAAAAATAATACCAGAACAAGATTTAGATTTTTACGATTATGACTTCAACGCGCCGATTGAGTTTTCGTTTTTCTTCGGAGTTATTACTGGCTACAGGTCTGGTTGAGCCATATCCTTGAACCTGAACTCTTTTCTCTTCAATACCATTTTTAATTAAATAGTTTTTTACTTCTGCCACTCTTTGTTTAGAAAGTTTGAGGTTTTCATTCCAATCTCCTTGGTTATCAGTGTGTCCTTCTAGCATAATTTCCATTTTGGGGTTTTCTCGCATAGTTGCCACAATATGATTTAGCTCTTGAAAGGAGGCTGGTAACAATTCGTATTTACTTTGTTCAAAAAATACGCTATTGAGTGTGATTTTCTGACCAGCGGCAATTGGGTATAAAAATAAATTTTTCTTGACCTCATGAAAGTCCTTGTCATTTTCAAAGTCTAGCACCTCTGATGAAGAAAGATATCCCTTCTGAGAGGCAGATATAGTATATTTCTTTTTTGAAGGTAACATAAACTTGTAGTCGCCCGTAGTTGGGTCGAATGTAACGCACACCGTGTCACCATCCATCATGGATTGTACTTTTACTTTGGCTCCTACAGGTTTTTTATCCGAAGAGTTATATACACCTCCAGATACTTGTACGACAACTTCAGGTTTGATAGCCTCAGGAATTTTCAACTTAAAAATGTCTTCTTCTCCGAAGGATTTTTCCTGAGAAGAAAAATAACCATAGTCTCCCACCGCCGAAATTGTGAAGTAGCCGTCCCACTCGGGTGTATTAATCATTGGCCCAAGGTTTTTGGGTTCAGACCATTTCAACCAAGAATCATCCAGTCGTTTTGTTACAAATAAATCATTGTTTCCATAACCAGGGAATCCTTTTGTTGAAAAGTACAGCGTTTTTGAATCTGCGGCAATAAATGGCATCCCTTCGTCCTCTGCCGTGTTGACGCGTACTCCCAAATTGACTGGCTGAGACCAAGTATTATCTTCTTTCAAAAAACTCACATAAAGGTCTTTACCGCCTTCAGTATCATCCAATTGTGCAGAAATGAGTAGAATTCGACCGTTTGGGGCGATGGAATATTCTGCATATTCTGATTTATTTTTAAAGCCCTCTACTGCCACTGGCTTAGGGAAACCCCATCCATTCGCTGTTTTTTGAGAAATCGAAATTCCCTTGCTCATCTCACCAGAGGGTAGATAAACATTGTTCAAGAGCAAGGTTTTACCATCTGGATAAATGGCACAAATGGCATTATGTTCATCATTGTTGATTGGTTCAGGAAAAGGCTTGGCAGGCCCCCAAGTTTTATCAGCTTGCAATTCTGAATACCAAATGTCTTGTTTTTTGCTAAAACCAACGTTGGCAGGATGCCTCCATCGTGTATAATAGAGTGTTTTACCATCTGGTGCAATCACAGGAGCGAGCTCACGATATTCGGAATTGACGTTTTTTCCTAAATTTTCTTTGACAATTTGGCTCGGCATGTTGTCTGCCAAATTGATTGACGCCGTGATGGCTTGGTCTGATTGAGAAATACCAATTGCGTCAATCTGATTCCAACCTTTGACCTTTGAAGTGTTGAGGCTTACCCGCACTGACCTTACTTTGAAGGTAGTTAGCTGATTAAGAATGAGATTCAACATCTTTCCTAATTCGTTTGTAGGAGGATTTTTGTTGACCCAAATAGGATGGAGGTTATTGTTTTCGTCAAACACATCGATGTGAGATATAGCGCCTTGCCCAAAGTTTTCGGCAACGGCAATCTGTCGGATGGGCATGATGGTATCAAAACTTACGATGATAAACTCTTCGTTGATGGTATTGTTTTGGGTCATAGGCTGCCAAGCACAAACCGAATATCCCACCTGCGGAAGTTTGTTGGGTTTACCTAAAGCTTGAATGGCGCGGTTTTCTTTTGTTGTTTTTGAATCAGAATATTCACTCGAAAAAGCCACAACTTTGCTAGCCCAAAATGTTTTTTGTGCAAAAAGAGGAAGATTTATAAATGCAAATAGTATTAGCAAACAGACTCTATTCATAGATAAACATGAAGACCAGAGGCTTCTATATTTTTAGTTTTGGCGTGTCCTTAAAAACTGTGCCAATGTTGTATATCTCAAAAGTAAAGTTAACGTAAAAAAATATTTTATATGCTAAAATGCTATTTTTCTCAACAGGATTTAAGATTTTTTATGAATAGACCTCACAAGGAAGGAATAATACACTTTATCGAAGAAGGGAAGGAAGGTGTAATTTTTAAAAATAAAGTTCTTTTTATTGGGCAAAAAGTAATAGGTCTTAGTATTTTTTTTAAAACACTTTAATTATCCGTATTCGGCTTATAGGCATGGGCTCAAAAGTTTATGTTTACTTGTAAACAAGCCTTTTAAAACTTAGTACTTGAGTACAGGACAAAATTGAATTTCCTAGTCCAAGCCTTAGTCATGGACTCATTTTTTGCACACTTTAGAACAGATTTTAAAAAATCAGAGAAAAGACCAATAAACCTGAATCAGACTTTCTTGTTTAGTCTAAAAGTCAGACTATTTGCGTAAATCTAACGCAAATAGCTAATTATCAGCTTACTAAAAAAGGCAGTCTTATGCGTTAAGACTGCCTAGGATTAGATTTATATCTGAATGTTCTTCAAATTAGCGATAGTTTCTTGTGGGTTGGGAGCATTAAATACAAAACTTCCAGCCACAAGTGCGTCTGCGCCTGCCTCTATGAGTTTAGTGCCCGTTTCCTGATTTACGCCACCATCAATTTCGATAATTGTATTGAGACCTCTCGAATCAATCATTTGGCGCAAGCGACGAACTTTGTCGTAGGTGGATTCTATAAATTTTTGACCACCAAAGCCGGGGTTCACAGACATCAACAATACCATATCACAATCTGGCAGGATTTCGTCAAGTACTGATAGTGAAGTACCAGGATTCAATACAACTCCAGCCACACAGCCTAAAGCTTTGATTTGTTGCAAAGTACGATGGATGTGCGTACAGGCTTCATAATGAACAGTAATGTTGGTTGCTCCAATTCTTTTAAATTCCTCCAAATATCTGTCAGGTTTTTCAATCATCAAATGCACATCGAGTGGTTTTTTGGCATGACGATTAATTGCTTCGATTACAGGCATCCCAAATGAAATATTTGGTACGAAGGCTCCATCCATAACATCAATATGAAACCAGTCTGCTTGCGAGTTGTTTACCATTTCTACATCTCGCTGAAGATTCGCAAAATCCGCCGCTAAAACTGACGGAGCAATAATGATATTTTTCATGCCGCAAAATTAAAGGAATCTTAGGCAGGAAAAAAGAAAAAAGAGGTATTATCGGATGAGATACAAGGCCGAAAGGGTTATTTGTGTTAGACGATAACCTTCACCCATGGGGCGTGGTGCAGTCCAAACATTCGCCGAAGTTTGATAGATAGCCTCTAACTTAAAATGTTTTTGTAACTTGAGCCCGATGCCAAGATTACCACCAAAATCATAAGTTTTTTGTGAAGTAATGTAATCGAATTCTTTTTCTAATTGGTAACTCGTGTAAGGTCCTACTACACAATAAGCTTTTGAATCTCCCAAATTGATTTTTACCAAAAAAGAAAAGTCTAAATAAGGTGCCTGAAAGGTGATGCCTCTTCTTTTAAAACCTTTATTGGTATAGATGATTTCAGGACATAGTAGTATGTCGGTATTTATGGGTAATTGTCCAAAAATTCCAGCATGAAATGTGTAAAGATTGTTGTTGGGGTCGTTGATCAAACCGCTACCTGCATGAGAAGTGGCGTTTGGGCCTGCCTTAATTCCCCAATTGGGGTTGTCTTGTGCATAAACAACACCGCAAAGTTCGAGTAAACAGAAAATGAGCAAAAGCTTTTTCATAAAGATGTGATATTCCTACTTGGCTTTAGTGTTAAATGGATAGAACTTTTTCGATAATCAATCGTCTTTAAATCAGCACTTCATTAAAATACCCTTAGAGTAGCTTAAATAAATTGACGTAAAAATCTGATTTTTGAATTATCTTGGTCAAAAATTAGACCGAAATTGTCATTACTTTCTCAAAAACTAGATTTTACTAGAAATATACTAAAATGACTCCTCAAGAACAGATTAATTTCCTTACAGATAAGATTAATTATCACAATCATTTGTATTACATGAAGTCTGAAACCGAAATTTCAGACTTTGAGTTTGACCAGTTACTAGTACAGCTCAAAGCGTTAGAATCGCAATATCCCGAATTCGTTCGTGAGGATTCGCCCACGCACAGAGTAGGAGGGACGATTTCGAAGGAATTTGAATCGGTAACTCATCGATTCCCTATGCTTTCATTAGGAAATACCTATAATGAACAAGAATTAATGGATTTTGATGAGAGGGTACAAAAAGGATTGGATGGGCAAACTTATGAGTATATCTGTGAATTGAAGTTTGATGGAGTGGCTTTATCAGTTTGGTACGAAAACGGTGTAATTACGCGTGGGGTAACACGCGGGGATGGCGTTCGTGGCGACGATATCACCGCCAATGTAAAAACTATCCGTACATTACCCCTAAAGGTAATGGCTGATGGATTACCCACGCAGTTTGAGGTGCGCGGCGAGGGCTTTTTGCCTTTGGCATCTTTTGAGGCAATCAATAAAGAAAGAGAAGATATTGGCGAAGCCTTATTAGCAAATCCAAGAAATGCCGCTTCTGGTACCTTCAAAATGCAGGATTCATCGGTGGTTGCCAAGCGAAAACTTGATTTTTATGTATATCAGTTTTTATCCGAAGAGGCAGTTTTCGACACACATGAAGAAAGTCTCCACTGGTTAAAGTCGGTAGGTTTTAATGTTTCGGATACTTGGGAAAAACATGATAGTATACAAGGAGTTTTAGGATTTATAGAAAAGTGGGAAGAAAAACGCCATGAATTACCTTTAAATACCGATGGCATCGTAATCAAAATAAATTCATTTGCTCAACGTGAGGAACTTGGTTTTACAGCAAAATCTCCTAGATGGGCGATTGCCTACAAATATAAAGCGGAGTCAGCCGCTACTACCTTGGAATCAGTGAGTTATCAAGTAGGTCGTACTGGGAATATTACACCCGTTGCAAACCTAAAACCTGTTTTGTTGGCAGGAACTGTCGTCAAACGTGCTAGTGTTCACAATGCCAATGAAATAGAACGTTTGGATTTGCATATTGGCGATACTGTTTTTGTTGAAAAGGGAGGAGAAATTATTCCTAAAATTACAGGCGTAGATACCTCTAAACGAACTGCTGACATGGAGGCAGTGCTGTTTCCAGACCTTTGTCCAGAATGCGGAACTGCCTTGATACGAAAAGATGGAGAGGCTAATCATTATTGCCCGAACGAAAAGGGGTGTCCACCTCAAATTAAAGGGAAAATCGAGCATTTTATTCAACGTAAAGCGATGAATATCGAAAATATTGGCTCAGAAACGATTGAGACCTTTTATACCAAAGGTTTGTTGAGCAGTCCAGCCGATTTGTATGATTTGAAATACGAGGATATTCAAGGTATAGAAGGTTTCAAGGATAAATCGATAAAAAATATTCTTTCAGGAGTAGAGAAATCTAAAGAAATTCCTTTTAAACAAGTTTTGTTTGCCATTGGGATTCGATTCGTTGGGGCAACAGTAGCCGAGAAACTAACAGCACATTTTCTTACCATAGAGGCCTTATCAAAGGCCAGCTACGAGCAATTAATCGAGGTTCCTGAGATTGGCGATCGGATTGCCCAAAGTATTATTGCTTACTTTGATGATGCTGACAATAGCAAGTTTATTGAACGATTACAGCAAGCAGGATTACAGTTTGAGCATATTCCTGCTGAAATTGTTGTAGAAGGTAATGCATTGGAAGGAAAATCTTTTGTAATTTCGGGTGTTTTTCAAAATTTTGGAAGAGATGAACTCAAAGTGAAAATTGAAGCAAACGGAGGAAAAGTCCTCAGTGGGGTATCAAAAAAACTAGATTTCTTGTTGGCTGGTGCAGAGGCTGGCCCTTCCAAAATCGATAAAGCACAAAAATTAGGCGTAGCAATTATATCCGAAGAGGATTTTTTGGCTATGCTTGAAGCTTAGATAAACGAGAATTTTATTATTATTTCTGGGGTATTGAAAACAATACTCTACCAAACTCAAATCAATTATAATGAGACCAAAATTTCATGGTGTAGCTCCCGCATTAGTAACGCCAATGCATGAGGATGGGAGTATTAACTACGATGGGTTAAAATCTTTAATCCAACACGTAAGCGACGGAGGGGTAGACTATTTGGTTGTTCAAGGAACAACTGGTGAATCAGCAACAACTTCAAAGGACGAAAAGAAACGTATTCTAGAATTTGTCAAGGAAAACAACTACAAGAACCTTCCAATCGTATACGGTGTAGGTGGAAATAACACACCTGAAGTGGTCAAATATTTGAACGAAGTAGATTTGACAGGTGTAGATGCAATCTTGTCTGTTTGTCCATATTACAACAAACCTGGCGCACGCGGTGTAATTGCTCATTATACTGCTATCGCTGATGCCTCGCCTGTGCCTGTAATTATGTATAACATTCCGGGTCGTACAGGAATAAATATGTCTGCGTCTACTACTTTGACTTTAGCACAACACCCAAACATTATCGGTATCAAAGAGGCTTCGTGCATCATCGAGCAATGTATGGAGATATATAAGGACAAACCAGAGGATTTTTTATTGATTTCTGGAGATGATGTTCAGGCTGTGCCAATTATTGCCTGTGGTGGCGTTGGTGTAATGTCGGTAATTGCAAATGCCGTTCCTACCAAATTTACCAAGATGATTCATGCAGCATTGGATGGTGATTTCAAGGGTGCTCGTGATGTATTGGGTGATTTCTTGGCTATTGACCCCTTATTGTATGAAGAGGGAAATCCTGTAGGAGTGAAAAAAATTCTTGAAATCAAAGGTCTTGCTGAATCTCATGTACGTTTGCCACTTGTAAAAGCTTCTGAAGAGCTTGGAGAAAGAATGAAGGTGGTAATGGCAAAAGATAATTTATAAGATACCATGTCGCCTCAAGTAAGCTTGAGGCGATTCTTATTTTTGATTATTTGGTAAAAAATAAAAGGATTTTGAAATAACGCATCCTTTTCTGAAAAAATCAATAAAAATTAATTATGTTCGTTCATATCGTAAACTTCTGGCTAAAGCCAGACCTGTCGGCAGAAGACCGTCAGCAATTTATTGAAGGAGTAAGTTCTCTAGGTACAATCGATGGTTTGGTGACTTTTCATGTGGGAACGCCTGCATCAACAGATCGCCCTGTTATTGATAGAAGCTACGATTTTAATCTTTTAACAGTTTTTAACAACATTGAAGGACACGATAAATACCAAGTAGACCCAATCCACCTTAAATTTGTGGAAGAATGTAAACATCTCTGGGATAGAGTGCTAATTTATGATGCAGAAAGTATTTAATATCAAATTAGGAAAAGGACTAGCCGCATTGCTCTTGTTGGGTCTAGTTTTGTCTTGTAATAAGCCACCTTCTACGAGCTCGTATTACCGTCCAAACTATGAAAGAGGAGGCTACGATTCGGGTGTAGGCTTGAATTTTGGGATAGATGAAAAATACCCTATAGAAATCTTACAAGGTACAGACAAACCTGCCAATGCTTTTGAAGAAATCGAAACCTTGAAAATTGAAGGAGAATATCCACTCACACAAGACCAAGAGTACAAGGGGCGTATGCTGAAAAGAGGAAACGATGAACAGCAAAAACGAGACCTACTCAAACAGATGGTTGAAAAAGCGCAAGATTTGGGGGCAAGTGGTTTGATGAATGTAAACTATAAGGTATTTTCAACTGCTACAACTTCTGGGTATATCCTAACAGGAAAAGCTTTTAGGTATGTATTGAAGCCCCAAGCAAAGCCTGCAAAGAATTATTAATTTTTGACTGATTGTCGGTTTGGCGAATGAGCGATTTTTATAATTTTTCTAAAAAAATCATTACTCATTCGCCACAATATTAAAATTCTGAATTTGGAATGACTCATGGTTTTTCCCAATTTTCAAACCTTCGAATTTAGGTAGAATTATACTTCTACTTGCAAAAGCTATACGCTGCCGACAAATGATTCTTTTTACCAGTTTCAAAAATTGTATGTTTTTGGTAAACCTTTCCTTTTAAAACATCATTCATAAAGTTTAAAATATATGCTTGATTTTTATTGAATAGCTCAGCACTGTATTCGTGACCTCCTCCGCAATATGTATATAAATGCGTCATTCCCTTCATGCTTTTCAAATAATTATAGATAGAATAAGACCCAAACAACATCAGCCATCCTGATGAATTTACTGGGCAATAATGATGAGCAGCAGTTCCGTAGGGCACAGTTACATCTCCGTTGCCATGAAAGAACAACGTCGGCAGTTTATTTTCCTTGGTGATTAAATTCAAATCCATGATAGCTCCAGCACCAGAGATTAATCCAGCATATTTGAATCCTTCAGGAAGTGTTTTTCCGTACATCTTCATTAAATTCTGATTCCAAAATGCGGCATGTAAAATAGTTTCAGCCCCAGCACTTGAGCCCGCAATAAAGATTTTAGCTGGGTCGATATGATACGAATCAGCCTTTTCAATAAAAAACAGTGTCGAAAGCCATAAGTCATTCACCCCAAAATTAAACGCTTTTATTTTCTCGGGTAAAACTCCATCACAACTAAACTTTTTGTTTTTCATGTATAAGGTATAGCTGATAGTTGCTGCCGCATAACCATTTTGAGCCATAAATTTGCAAAAAGCATGTCCACCTTCGCGTGTACCGCCCGAAAAGCCTCCTCCATGAACAAAGATTACCAGAGGTATTTTTGGAGAAGAAGAATTGGTTTCAGGAAGAAATAAATCTAAGTCCAAGCGAAGTGTATCGTTTTTGAAATAAGTCAATGTTTCTTGTTTTTGTGCCAAGCTTTGGAAGCCAATAAAAAAAAGAAAAGCTAGAATTAATCGTTTTGGGATTTTCATAAAATACTGATTTAAGGTTTTGGGAAGACTTTGCCATATTGTCAAATATACCAGCTTTTTACGAAAGGCTT
Organism: Flectobacillus sp.; assembly: GCF_049240685.1. Taxonomy (NCBI): domain Bacteria; kingdom Pseudomonadati; phylum Bacteroidota; class Cytophagia; order Cytophagales; family Flectobacillaceae; genus Flectobacillus; species Flectobacillus sp. The sequence goes on along the minus strand of NZ_JBMLSD010000358.1, from coordinate 6,598 downwards.
TCCCTGATTTACCCTAAAAACCAAGCATAATTTCTTTATTATCCTGTCGTAATTCAATTATATTTTGGAGCAATTTCTGTAAACGAGCAAAATAAGATGTAAGATTTTAAGCAATAGTCTGTAGGCGTTAAGCCGTAATTTTAGAGAAAAAGGATTTTTTATGAAAATATTAAAACCCTTTGCCTATGGACTAAAGCCGAATTTGCCCAAACGACTACTTGTAGAGCAGTCTTATTCAAAGTTTATCCAACTACAATAAGCTCATGAATAACCATTCCCAAGCTACAAATTCTCATGCTATTAGTTTTCAATTAAAACTTACCATTTTGACTGAAAAAGAATATCTTTACCTCCTCCTTCAAACAACCTTTTACTTATGAAAACATCGCAAGGCTCAATATCCTATTTTACATTGTTTTTGGCAGTCTTTATTTCACTCTTTGCTTGCAAAGAACGAGCGAGATTAAATACCAAAAAATTTGAAATTGAGGACGCCAAAATTCAAATGAATATCCCTACTGATTGGCATTTCGAATCTATCAAGGGTTCAGCATATAGTAATACCAAGTATCATGGGCAGTTTAAACGAAAAGACCAAGGTGGTTTTATCGATATTGAAACCAAGTTAAATCAATATGTTACCCCTACCTCAAACGATGAATCTGTTACTAGCAAAAAGCTCATGGAAGAACTTATTCAATCCATGAAGTCAGATAGTGGATTATATAAAAACCTGAAAATAATCGACGAGACCTATAGCTCAGAAGAAAGCATAGTCATTTGCCGATATATCTGGGGCAAAAAGGATGAACTAACGTTTTCATTATTAGCAGTTTCAAAAGGAAAAGAACTCACAAAAATTATTAAAGTAGAGGCATGGGATCAGCTCAAAGAGGAGGAACAATTAGAGATATTGAAGGATGTGAAGAATAGTCTCAAAATGTAATTTACCTATACACTTCAATTTAGCAAGATATAAGGTTGACAATTGAAATTAGCTTAATAAAGCAATGGTACAACATTAGATTTAAGTTGTTTTTATTAGGCAACAGGCTCTAGCCAAAGAGTTTTATGTTGTTTTTGATAATCTAACCTGATTGATGGACAATACAAGG
>NZ_JBMLSD010000358.1:0-5383 GCF_049240685.1 Flectobacillus sp. | reverse complement strand
TTTTGTCCAAAGCCCATACCGAAAGCCTAGTGATCAATAATTAGATTTTATTTTGCATACTGTTTTACTCTTTTTTTATCTTAAAAGAGTAAAGCAAAGAAAGATTTACATAAAAAAGGTTGGTACCGTTGCGAGAAACGACTTCGGTGTTACCTGAAGTCGATACGACATTTTGTGGCATTACATAACCTGGAGTTGCCACCAAAAATATATTATTAAATACCCATACTACTGGCATACTAAATTCATAGCTCAATAGATTAAATACCTGTGTGGTTTGAGTAGAAGATTGATTTGAGATAGGTATTCCCAAAAATTTATTGTTTTTGAAATAGGTACTCGTAAAGCTTTGCGTACCAGCATTGGCAACCGCCGTTGGGGTAACCACAAATACACTTTTTCCCGTTTTCATCACAAAAGGGTGTTCGAGTCCGGCGCTTGCAAAAAAATCTGTTTTATCAGAAAAAGCTGCGATACTTGTCAGATTTATATTGGCAATTTTGTTAAGATGAGAAAGATTTAAACCCACTTGGCCTTGGAGCGCAGACTGCACCAAGGTTTTATTTTGATAAAAGAACTTATCACCGTAGATACTTCCAGCAATACCTTGTTTTTTACCAAATTTATAGCCGATTTCGGTTACTGTGGCCGCATAGCTCAAAGGTTGAACAGCATTAGTGGTAAAAACCGTAGAGCCTGTCAAGTACAGCCCAAGACTATCAAATTGTACCAATATCGTAGGCATCAAGGCACTACTTTTAAGCTCATCAGTTCGACCGTAGTAATGTAATTTGGGAGAGTAAGAAAGTCCGCTGATGACTGTTGCCGCTGTTTTTTTGGGAGTTTCAGTTTCGGATTGCGCTTGTGAAACAGACGCGCAATCCAAACATAACAAAAGAGCAGAAAGAATGGTGATAGGTTTCATGGCGAGAGAAATTTTAGTTTGTGTAATAGATATCATGCCACCCTCAGATAGAAGAGTGGCATGGAAAGTGGGCAAATTAATGCTTAACAGCACTAGCACTTGATTTTAAAGAAGTACTCGATTTGACTGTCGCCTCAGTTTTTGTTTGCGAGGTAGACTTCGCCTCAGAACCTACCTTGGATTTTGTATCGCTTGCCGTCTCAGACATCTTTGTCTTTGTTGCATTGACCGAGCTTGCTCCTTTTTCTTTTACTATTACTAAATTTTCTTTCAACAAAGGAGTGGCGTTTTCATTGGCATTAGCTTTACCAGTTTCGCTGGCGTTGGCGCTTGCCTGAGAGTTTAGGTTACCATTACCGTTGCTAGTGCTCAATCCGTTTGCCTTATTCACATTGATGTTACCATCTGTTTCAACCGAAACATTGGCATCCACATCTACACTTGAACTATTTCTTGCATCTGCTGCCGCATTGGCGCTTTTGCTCGCACTTGCCTTCAAGGTAGACGCCGTAGAAGAAGCCACCTCTTTTGTAGCATTCACCGTAGCCGAAACTACATTTTTCGTAGCATTAGTGACATTACCAGTTGCTTTTGCCACAGATTGCGTTGTAGCTTGCACTGCCGAGGTAGCGTTTGTACTTGCTTTTAGTGCAGCAGAACTACTCGCAGTTGCCTGAGTGGATGCTTTAATAGCATTACTTGCCGCATGAGTACTAGCCATCGCACTACTTGTCGCTTTTATTGCATTGGTAGCCGAAGCTCCAATTTGAGCTGAAGCAACTTGAAAACTAAAAAGTGCTAAAATAGCAGTCGATAATTTTAGGGCTTGCGTTTTCATAATGTTTTGAGTTTTATAGTTTACAGTATATTTGAACTGGATAAATTGCTACCCAGCGTAAGGATGTTTAGAAAGCTCATTGCCTGAACTTCTACATCACTAACGGTCAGAAAAATGATTTAGATTTATATGATTGAGTAAGCGGAAAGGTCTAATTTTTAAAAGAAAAAATAGATTTAAAGCTAAATGGAATACACAAACGTCTGAATATTAATGTATTATAGAAGATAGAGAAAACATCAAACATGAAAATTTTAATACCTGTTTAAGCCGGGAGGAATGATTTTTAAGCCTAATTTAAGGTCATTTTAAGGCAGAAATTTTGTAGGAATAGTCATAAAAAGAGTATCTAAAGCAGTTTTTTCTAGGTGTTGTTGACAAATTGTGCGTAGGATAACCCTATTTACCAACATAAGTAGGAAAACGTTATTGGTTAACAGTCTAATTACTGGATAAAACAAGAAAGTGAGATTGAGGTATATATCCTTTTTCACTGATTATTTAAAAAATCAGTCCAAGACTCAGTCTTGAACTAGAGAACTTAATAGTGTCCGGTAATCAGATCAAAAATATCATTTCCAGAAAGATTCTACCTTACAATTTTCTTATTGAAAGAAGCTATCAAAAAAACTAGGATTTATACAATCAAGGTCTAAATTAAAGAAATATATACTACTGGTTTGATAGGCTATACAATTACCTCATGAGTAACAAAAAAAAAGCGCAAGGAGAGATTATCTCCTTACGCCCCTTGGTGATTATATGCTTTTAATTCTTAATTTCCTAAGACAAAAACCGCATTACCAAATAGCAACTTGCCATTTTGCCAGAAACCTCTAAATAATGGGTTATTAGCAAGGTATACCACGTTACCACGCCCCATGTCTTGCACACCCCATATCAAGGAATTTTTCAATTTCTCTTGTGCTTTCACACCAGCAAAACCAGCAATTAAATCTTTTGATTTAGTCACACCCACATTCCAGCCGTCATTAAGATATTGATAGGCAGCACCTTCCAACACCAAACTAAAGTAGGTATTACCATAACCAAATGCCAAAGGATGTGTAGTGTCCATTGTTACACGGTAAATGCTACCTGGAGTTTCTTCCGAAATAGACTCACGCTCAGCATTTCCATAAATTTTTAATTTACTTTCCTCGGATTCTTTCTTTTTTTCTTCCTCTTTAGTTTTCAATTCAAAACCTTCTTTTCCTGCCAAAGCTTTTAAAGCATTTTCAATAGCGATTAATTTACCCCCATTACGAACCCATTCTTTGATTTTGCCCAAGGTAGATTCATTCAAAATTCTATTATAATTACCTCCTGGTAAAATCAATACATCAAACTGAGAAAGATTTGTACCACCCAGTGTATTTTCAGGCAAAACGGTAATTGGATATTGAATTTGTTGGTCAAAGAAGTGCCACACTTCACCAAAACCTGTTGTACTTATACCTTCACCAGCTACAGTGGCTATTTTAGGCATTTTCAAGAAAACTACGTTTTCTGAGCCAAAATCCGAGCCTTTTGTAGCCATACCAGTTGTAACTGCTGTTAATCCAACGCCTAATTTGGTAGCTTCATCAGTCAAGATTTTTTCTAATTGAGCGCCCAAGCGTTCATTTCCTGTACGTGTAATCACTAAGGTACCAGCAGGGTAGCTTTGTCCTTCTATTTCAAATGATTTGGCTGCACTACGAACCTTAATTCCTTTTTGCATAATAGCAGACAAGAATTTTAAGTCGGTAAATGATTGCCATCTTGCCAAATAGGCATAAGCATTTTCTGCTTTAGAAATTTTATTTTCAAAATTTACCTTACCAGACGGATTCAAACGGTCTTTCAACGCATAAGCTTTTAGGCCATACGCATAAGGCAACGACCATGAAGTAATATCGTAAGTCATCGAATCCTCAACCATTGTTTTAGGTTCCATCAAAATCTTCAAGAACATCGAACGAGGTTGATATAGATTGAACACCACATCCTCGGCCTCCACTTTTACAAAGCCCGCTTTGTCATCATGATAGCTGTAGCCGTTTGCCATGTAATCTTTGCCTGCAACACCATATTGAAAACCTTCTTTATCCAAAAAGTTCAAAAACTCTTTTACACGGGCTTCCTCGCCTTTGGTTTTGATAACATAAGATTTGTAAGGCCCTACTGGGTTTTTGGAGGTGTTATCATGGAATTTTATAAATTCGGCTACTGCCTTTTCCGAGTTGGCAGAGATAGCCTCCAAACAGGCAAAAGAAGTGCTAAAATGATGATCTATTCTTTGTTTAAGAGTTAAAGTATCGCCATCACGCTTTGCAATTCCCAAACCAGCACGACCCGAGCCACCTTGCTCGTAGGTCATACCAAAAGCTCCGTTGTAGGTAGGGTAGGTATCGCCATAAGATGGATAAAGTAAGTCAAAACGTTCTTTTGAAAAATATAACCAGCCATTTTTATCAAAATCCTTTTTGTTATAGTCCCCTATTATCTTTTGGAACTCACGTTGCCAAGCGGTAATATCTTCATGATAAGGTTTGGCAGCAGGCGAAAAATAATAAGGCGACTCTACACCTTGCTCATGGAAATCGGCATGTAATTGTGGCATCCACTGGCGATACAATGCCATTCTCTCCTGCGATTCTTTTTGTACTTGCCATGCCCAGTCACGGTTCAAGTCGAAGATATAATGATTAAAACGACCACCTGGCCAAGGCTCTTGGTGTTCCCATGCGGCAGCATTTGCATTAAATTTGGCTCCAACTTTTTGATTGTACCAGTTGGCATAGCGATCATATCCATCAGGGTTGATGGATGGGTCTAGGATTACCACCGTATTGGCTAAAATAGCCTTGCTACGAGCTGAATTTTGATTTAACAACTCATAAAGAACAAAAGGGGCAGTATTGGTACCACACGACTCGTTGCCGTGAACGTTATAACTCATCCAAGCGATTGCTGGTTGTTTACGGGTACTTGGTTTACCATCCAACATCCCGATTGCTTTCAAATTATTAGTGCGAATTTCTTCGAGAGCGGTAAAGTTTTCGGTAGAGGCTACCACAGCAGCAATTAAAGGCCGTCCCTCATTGGTGGACCCATACTGAATCAATTTTACTTGAGAAGGATTTTGTGCAGCCACGTATTCGTAATAGCTCACCACTTGGTGATGTCTTAAAAAGCGGTCTCCTTTTTTAAACTTCAAAAATTCCTCTGGCGACTGCATTTGCGCTTGTGACGAAAAACACAGTAGCAAGAACATCATAAGGTTGATGAAAGTAGTTTTTTGCATGATGTATAAGTTTATATGATAAGAAAGCCCAAATATAAGCAATAAGGACGTTCGGGCAAGCTAGAAATAGATAGGAGGAAGGTATCTAGGGTTAAAAAATGAAATTTTCCCTTCATAGTGGTACAAAGACTAATTTTCGGTTTACTTATATACAACTATCATTCAAGGAAAGTATCGTATAATTAGACAATGTCTGATTACTGGACAAAATTGAAGATACTAGTTCAAGACTTAGTCTTGGACTCATTTTTTTAACAGTTTTAAACTGTTTTTAAACATTCATTGAAAAAGTCTAAATACCTTTTCTCTTTTTGTCCAGTAATTAGAAACA
>NZ_JBMLSD010000357.1:0-31212 GCF_049240685.1 Flectobacillus sp. | reverse complement strand
TAAAGCCTAGAGCTTAAAGCGGGTAATATTATCCTACTAATTCTTTCAAATCTTCATCGTTTAATTGTTTACGCTCATCAGCCATCAACAAGAAACGCGTGTACAATTTGTCAAGTTCTGGTTTTTCGAAAGCAAAACCTAATAATTGTAAGCGGTGACGCAAAGCAGCACGCCCCGAACGAGAAGTCAACACGATTGCTGAAGAAGGTACACCTACATCTTCAGGATTCATGATTTCGTAGTTTTGCGCATGCTTCAAGAAACCATCTTGGTGAATACCCGACGAGTGAGCAAAAGCATTAGCACCAACTACCGCTTTGTTTGCCTGTACTGGCATACCCATCAAATTAGAAACCATCAATGAAGTTGGGTACAAGAATTTAGGATTAATACCTGTTTCGAAACCTAAACCTTTGTGTACGTTCAAAATCATAGCCACTTCTTCCAACGAAGTATTACCAGCTCTTTCACCGATACCGTTGATGGTAACCTCTACCTGACGAGCACCCGCTTGGATACCTGCAATGGTATTGGCAGTTGCCAAGCCCAAGTCGTTGTGGTTGTGCATCGAAATCGTAGCTTGGTGAATATTCGAAACGTTTTCGAATAAGTAGCTAATACGCTCATGCATTTGGTTTGGCAACAAATAACCCGTTGTATCTGGCAAGTTTACTACTGTAGCGCCAGCAGCAATAACTGCTTCGGTCAATTGAGCCAAAAAAGCTAAGTCTGCACGACCCGCATCTTCTGCAAAAAACTCTACATCTTCAACAAAGCTTTTAGCGTATTTTACTGCCCAAACGCCTTGTTCGATGATTTTTTCACGAGTTGAATTAAATTTGTACTGAATGTGTACATCCGAAGAACCGATACCTGTGTGGATACGTGGTCTTTTGGCATGTTTCAAAGCCGCCGCGGCAGCATCAATATCCTCTTTTTTGGCACGAGTCAAACCACAAACGGTAGCATTCTTCACGAGTTTCGCAATTTCCTCTACAGAACGGAAATCACCTGGAGATGAAATTGGAAAACCAGCTTCGATAATATCTACCCCGAGTAATTCTAATTGTTCAGCAACCTGCAATTTTTCTTCTGTGTTCAATTGACAGCCCGGAACTTGCTCGCCATCACGCAATGTTGTGTCGAATATTTGAATTCTTTGACTCATGACTTTTTAAAGGGATTGATGATTTGTTAAATGTTTCTTGGTTACAAAATAGTCGTTGCAATGGGTATAAAAAAAACCTTTCCTCAGTTGGTTGTGAGAAAAGGCTTCGATTTGCACAAAAGAACCTTGTCTCACTATTCAGCGAGAAGCTTAATGATGATAAGAGATTTATTTGTGCTATTATTTTCCATATCTCAAAACTATATAAAATTATTGACTATACAAAAATCAGACTTCTCTACAAGGATAAAAAAGATTGGTTTTTTAAATGTTTTAGAGAAAAATATTCTAATATACGTATCTATTTGGCTATCTTTTTAGAATAAAATTCTAAAAAGGTTATTATTAAAAACTATTCTTTATGTAAAAATAAGATTTTTTTTCGATTCTTAACTTTTTTATTATCTCAAACTTATTCAGAATTCATTCTTTTTTTGAAACTTTACTTTTTCAATAAAAATTGTATTTTATTAAGATTTCAAAAGTAAAGGAGTGAAAACCAAAGCGCTTATCACTTTAGATTTCCCTCCTCTATCATTATGGCAAACAATCCTTATATTTCTCTTTTAAAAATTGCATGGCAATATGCTCGACAAGAAAAAAAACGTTTTTTGTTGGTCTATGCCCTATTCATTATCGCAAACATTATTTTTTCTCTCAATCCTATCTGGTACGGTTGGTTTATCGACAAAATCCAGCTCAAAGGTGTGGATGTGCTAAAAGACACATGGATTTATGGCATAGGCTTTTTGCTATTACGCTTTGTAGAATGGTCTTTTCATGGTACAGCACGCGTAATGGAACGCAGTTTGGCTTTTAATCTTAGCCGAAACTTTCTGCATGAGCTTTATCATCAAACGCTTCATTTGCCTGTAAAGTGGCATCAAGATAATCATAGCGGTGCGACGATTAACCGTATTCGTAAAGCATACGAAGCCCTAAAGACTTTTTTTCAGGATGGCTTTATGTATTTGCATGCCTTTTCCAAATTCTTCTTTTCATTCATTGCGATGCTTTACTTTTCGCCTTTGTTTGGGGCGATTGGTGTGCTTTTGGGCATTTTTACCATTTGGGTCATTGCTCAGTTTGATAAACCTTTTATCAAAGCACTCGACGAAACCAACGAGCGTGAGCACGTGGTATCTTCCACGCTTTTTGATAGTCTTTCGAATATTATTACGGTGATTACGCTTCGTTTGGAAAAACAAATGGAGCAAAGTTTAAGTGACAAAATCAAACATGTCTTTGCTCCCTTCCGTAAGCAGGTGGTCATCAACGAGTGGAAATGGTTTGTGGCAGATATGCTTGTAGGATTGATTTATGTTGTAATTACGGTAGGTTATGTTTATCAAAATTGGGAAGTTGGTAAAGTATTTATGGTAGGAGGTTTAGTGACATTATTAGGATATGTCAACAACTTTACGAGTGTCTTTCATGATGTGGCTTGGCTTTATACCCAAATTATTCAGCATAATACCGATGTTCAAACAGCTCGTACAATTTCGCAGGCATATCGTGAACATCATCGTCCTGAAGAGGAAGAAAGCCTTCCAGCAAACTGGTCTGCCTTGACTATTTCTAACCTAAATTTTTCACATCAAGAAAATTATAGTCTGGAAAATACATCGCAGGCACTACATCAACTCAAAATTCAAATCAACAAAGGAAAACGTATTGCTTTTATTGGAGAAAGTGGCTCTGGAAAAAGTACGCTTTTAGCTTTGCTTCGTGGACTGTATGAACCCGAAAAAGGTGTTCAAATTGACTTAGACGGAAAGACAAAAGATGATATTGGTATCTTGGCCGAAACGGTTACGCTATTTCCACAAGAACCAGAAATTTTTGAAAATACCATCGAATACAATATCACATTGGGCTTGCCATTTGAAGAGTCAGATATTTTGCAAGTTTGTGATGTAGCCCAGTTTACCGACGTGATAAAGCAATTGCCAAATGGTTTGCAGTCGAATATTCAAGAAAAGGGCGTAAACCTATCGGGTGGACAAAAACAGCGCTTGGCATTAGCACGTGGGGTATTGGCAGCTCGCAGTTCGCAAATCATACTCCTCGACGAACCAACCAGTAGCGTTGACCCCAAAACGGAAGTCTTGATTTATCAGCAATTATTTAAAGAATTCGAAGGAAAGGCTGTGTTATCCACTTTGCATCGCCTGCATTTGTTGAGCCAGTTTGATTATGTATATATCCTCGAAAAAGGACATATTGTAGGAGAAGGAAGTTTTGAGTATCTACTTGAAAATAGCCCTATTTTCCAAGAGTTATGGAAGCATCAGAAAGAAAGCCAACGAATTTCGTAGGTTAGTTTCTTTCTCCTTCTTTATAATGACTTGGTGTGACGTGGTATTTCTCTTTGAAGGCTTTGATAAAATGAGAAACACTTTCGTAGCCAATTTCCATACTAATCTCAGAAACGTTCATGCCCGTATTTTCTAGCAAAAGTCGGGCATGTTCTAACCTTTTGTTTTTGAGCCAAAGCGCTGGTGAGGTTTGAAATTGTTTCTGAAAATCTCTCTTAAATGCAGATAAGCTTCGCCCTGAAAGTCTCGAAAGTTCTTCCATCGACAAAGGTTTGAGATAATAGCTATCCATCAAAAACTCCAAATCGGCTTTTTCTCCTTTGTAAATATTATACACAATCGACTTGAGTTTGCCAGTAGGGTCTATCTCGAGCAAATGCAATAGTAACTCTTGTAGCTTAAGGTTCAGAAAGTGATTGAGATATTGGGTTTCGAGATGAAAATAAGGGAAAATAGAGTCGATATATTTCTCCAAACTTTCATTGATACCAAATACCAACAAACCTTGATTTGGGTCAGGTTCGACTAGAGAGTTTTCATGGAAAAGGCTCAAATGCCCTGCCACAAATTCTTTGAGAAGCTTTTCGTTAAAAAAGAAAACTAAACTTCGGTATTGCTTATTGATGGCCTCCTGCATGGTATAATAACCACGAGGGATGAATACCACATTGCCTTTTTTGACACGAATATCTTGTTCGGGCGTAACAAATTTTTTTTCCCCTTCAAGGACAAATATTAAGGCGTGCTCCTCAAAAAATACTTCATTGCGAAGTGGAGGGTCTTGATTTCGGTAGGCAACAAAAGTCATGTCCTTAATTTTTAAAGACTGAAATTCTCCTGCATGTATGAACGAAGGAACACGTATCATAAGAAAAAGAAGCCGTTGCATGCAACGGCTTTATGTGTATTTTAGAAACCTCCACTATCGTAGAACGAACGACGACGAGAGAGCTTGAGTTCTTGTAATAAGGACGATTTTACACGTAAGTCGAACGAGTAGCTACTAGCACGACCATACAACGGACTGGCGGCTGGTGTCCAGTTAAACTGCATTTCCCAACAGTGCAAATCGCGGTGGATACTGATATTGGTCAAAGAAACCCCTTTATTGACAAAGTCATAACCAGACTGAACCTTAAAATCCCACTTTTCGGTTAGCTTCACACTACCCGAAAACGTAACTGCGCTAACTGTTACGGCAGGAGCTAAGCCACGTTTGGTATAATTATATTGATAACTAAACTGAAACTCCCAAGGCACACTCCAATCTACATAAGAATCGATATTGCGATTGATTTGTTTCATTTGTCCTTCAGTACCATTTGGGCTTGTTTTGGGTTTGTTTCCTCCAGGCTTAAAGCTTTTACCTATTGACATATTAAAGGCAGAAAGATTGGCTAGTCCTTTTCCTGTAGAAAACAAATATTCGTCTAATTGCTCACCCACTGTACCATAGTTGGAGTTGACTTTATACACATAAGGGTCGAGCGTACCGCCGATATTGATATCAAATTTTTTGACTCTCGACGTAGCCCCAAAAGATACAGGAGCTAATTTGTATTTAGTGGCAAAAAAGTTATAGTTAGTCGACAACGAGAGGTTATCGATGATGGTAATCTTTTCAAACTCCTTAGCGGCAGTGTCCGACTTAGCTTTTACTTTAGCCTCTATGGTATTGTTTAAGCTAAAATTAATCCCCCCCGATCTACTTCCGACATTGGTTAATGTGGGGTTAAAAGAGGATATTCTAAGTGTATCTTTCTCTCCTGTGTTACTATTTGTTAGTACTACATCTTGATAAAAGCCATATTTTGTATCTGTAAAATCAGGAGTGTAGCTAACACTTACCGATGGTGTCATTACGTGACGAATACCTGCCAAACGCCCAAAGTTTTTAAAGTTTAGTGTCCCGTACAAACGAGTGTTCATACTCATCGTAAAGGCATATTGGTAATCGACAAATGACCCATTTGTTGTATCTATTTTCACTGCCCCGAGTCTTCGTAATGAATCATTGGTGGCATAGTTGTTAAAATTCAAAAATTTATAATTATACTTTCTAGTGTAAACATTACCTGAGAGGCTCATACCTGGGGTAAGGTTGATATAGCGACCAAGTTTGATATTGGGCAAAGAAATAGGAATAGAATACTGCATTTTCGTTTGGCCTTTACTCAAGATAGTACCTAAATTGGCAAAATTGAAACCAATAACCCCATCTCTTTCCAAATTTGTTGAAGTGGAATTGGTAATAGTTACAGGCAAATTAAGATTCGTATCAGTAGAGTCAGCCCTACGATATACAGTATAAGGAAGCGACAGATACGAACGGTTGTCTAGTGCCACTTTGTTGGTAATACTTGTAGAACCAGTAAAATCTAAACCGAAGCGAAATTGGTCTATAAATCTTTCTGTTACCGCTTTTTTCTTTTTAAATGGTTGTATTTGGTTTAGACCAAAGTTGTAATTAATGGCCGAAGTTATCTCTTTGGTAGTAGTATTTTGTGATATATTCATACTTGCCCCAGTGCGAATCGTCTGTCCAAAGTTTTTAGAGTATTGTACAGAGGAGTTCGTTGCGTTTGAGGTATAATTGGATGTCACAAAGCTATTGTATTGGTTATAGCTATTACTCACAACATTGACCGATGCCGAGAAACTCGAATTGCCTCTACTTTGTGGCGAGTGCGACCATTGAATCGAAAAGTCATTACGGACTGTAGGTTTGACTGTCGACTCGTCGGGACTAATACCTTTACGATATTGAAGGTTGAAGTTACCACTATAACGGTACCTTTTTACATATTGAGAGTTGGCACCGAGCCCCCAGCTACCATTAGCATAAATCTCGCCTGTGGCACGCACCCCAATATTTGGACTAATGGCAAAGTAATATCCCCCATCGCGCAAATAGAAACCACGGCCAGAAGGTTCTTCACCGTAAGTAGGCATCAAAATCCCGGAAGTACCCGATTCCTGTGGTGGGCGATATGGGAAAAATCCAAAGGGTAATCCTATCGGCAAAGGAATATTGTTTAGTTCGATATGGAACGGCCCTGAAACAATTTCTTTTTTTCCTACAATTTTGATTTTAGAAGCATTGATATGGAAGTGCGGTTGAGCCAAATTACAAGTTGTATAAATAGCATTTCGGATATAAAGGTTATCCTCATCATCCTTTTTTACCTTTTTCCCTTGTACATATCCTTCTCCTTGCTGCGTAACAATCCCTTGAATCAGGGCTTTTCGTGATTTGAAGTTATACTTGATTTCATCGGCATTGTATTCGTCATTTCCTTGTTTGAACACAGGCTTACCTTTCACTTTTTTGGTAGTTGAGTCCATCGTTCCATGAGCATCTACCTGATTGATATCCCAGTTGAGTTTGATAAAATCTGCTTGTAAAGAAATGTTTCCATACGTTACTTTGGCATCACCATATAGATACACAATTTGCTTTTCGGTATCCATAATAGTAGAATCCTGTGCAGTGTACTGCACGGTAGTTTCTAGCTCATCCTGCTTTTTGAGAGAATCAGGAACAGTTTTTGCGTCCTTTTTTCCGAGGGTATCAAGGTTGCTTTTTCGCAAAGAATCCGCTAGCAAGGCCTGTTTTGGAACTGCTGTGGACTTTGTTGATTTGGTATTATCTTTACCTTTGAGAAGTCTTTGTGCATTTGCCGAATACGCAAAACCCAGTACAAACAAGGTACTGATTAAGAGTAGGATTTTTTTTGAAAGACTTAAAAAATTATATTTGCCTGTTCTATAGGAATTATCCATTGTATAGGACGAGTTCTAATAAATTGTTGGAAACAAAGCACTCATTGCTTTGAGGTACTCCAATTTTATCAATTTGTAAAAGATTTAAAACACAAAATTACTTTATATAACGTTCTTGTTAACGAACCAGCCTGAAAATAATGTTAAACTTTCTTAAAGGTTTCTTTCTAATACTAATGATTGGTGGTTTAACTGGCTTCAGTTTGCCACAAATAGAGTCTATGCCTGACTCTATTGCTGTTACATCGGCTAGTACCAATATTCGTACCATTGTGCTAGATGCAGGTCATGGAGGTAAAGACCCTGGCTGTTCGGGGCCATCGGGTGTGCGTGAAAAAAATATTGCCTTAAAAATTGTGTTGGCTCTTGGCAAAAAAATCAAAGAGGAGTATCCCAATATCAAGGTATATTATACTCGCCAAACCGATGTGTTTGTAAATTTACATGAACGCTCAGCCATTGCAAATCGTAATAGAGCCAATCTTTTTATCTCTGTCCACTGTAATTCGCACCCCTCAAAAAAGTTTAAAGGAACTGAAACGTATACAATGGGGTTACATAAAACAGGAGAAAACCTAGATGTCGCAAAAAGGGAAAACTCTGTAATTTTACAAGAAAAGGATTATAGAAAGACCTATAATGGTTTTGACCCTAACTCTCCATTGGCACATATTATGATGGCAAATTACCAAAGTGCTTTCATGAATAATAGTCTTAAATTTGCTCAAAAAATTGAACGTCAGTTCAAAAGATATAGCGAACGCAATAGCTATGGTGTCAAACAAGCGGGTTTTTTGGTACTTTGGGAAACAGCCATGCCTAGTGTTTTAGTAGAAGTGGGGTTTCTGACCAATCCTAACGAGGAGGAGTATTTGTCTTCATCAGACGGACAGGACGAAGTAGCAAAGTCAATTTTTAGAGCATTCAAATCTTACAAAGAAGAAATTGAAAATTAATCTAGTGGAAAAAGGGATTTCCATTGTCATTGCTTTATAACAGTTTTTTGAAAGAGTTTTATGAAAACTCAAATTTAGTAAATAGTGGTTATCATAAAATCACGCTCTCTACCATTTCTTACATCAATGAATATATCAAAAGAAGCGAAAGTCGGCATTTTAGCTATAATTTCATTTACAGCGCTCTATCTCGGATTTAATTTCCTGAAGGGTTCTTCTTTTTTCTCTTCAGAAAAAACATATTATGTTACTTTCAACGACGTGCAAGGCTTGGTTCCTTCTAGTCAAGTAGCATTAAGCGGTCTTAAAGTCGGGACTGTAAAAGATGTAACTCTCCAAGATGACGCACAACACTCAATCCAAGTAGTTTTGAGTATTAGAAAAGACCTAATCCTACCCCAAGGAACCAAAGCCGTGTTAGCTTCTGATGGTTTGTTGGGCGGAAAGCTCATTCGCCTCGACATGGGCAAAGGGGCTGCTATTGAGGATGGAGGTAAACTTACAGGTATTTTGGAAACAGGTTTGACAGATGTCTTAAAGGAGAAAGCTCTACCAGCGATGTCTCACCTCGACTCCCTACTGATTACGCTCAAAACCGTGGCTATCGGTTTTCAATCTACTTCTGCAGCTCTTAATGCTTTGCTCAAAAATTCCAATACTACAATCACTTCGCTTGGTGCCTCCATGAATAGTACCATTGCTGAAAATCGCTCTAATCTCAATGGTATAACGGGCAATTTGAAAACACTTTCTGGAAATTTAGTAGAAACAGAAAAGCAGTTTAAACCTCTTCTAGGAAAGTTTAATAAAATGGCCGATTCGCTAAATGCCCTAAAAATTAATCAAGCATTGGCTAGTACACAAAAGTCTTTGGATGAACTTCAAAAGGTTATGTCAGGGATTCAAGCTGGACAAGGCAGTCTCGGAAAAATCTTAAAGGATGATTCTTTGTATACAAATCTCAACAAAACAATGGTTGATTTGGACAAGCTTTTGATAGACTTCCGCTTGGCACCAAAACGCTATGTAAATATTTCTGTTTTTGGGAAAAAAACACCTCCACCAGCGGTGAAGTAGTGATGAGTTTTGAGTGCTGATTACTAGGATGGTAGTAATCAGCACTCAAAACTCACAATTCATCACTTATTAGACTTGTATCGGAACGGGTGTTTGGCTTTTGATTTCGTTCACAACAAACCTACTTTGCGCGTTTCCGATATTGGCTAAGGTTGCCAATTTATGCAAAATAAAATGACGATATTCGTCCATATCTTTTACTAATACCTTCAGCAAAAAATCAGCTCCCCCCGAAATACAATAACATTCTACTACTTCGGGCAATAACAACACATCGCGCTCAAACTGCGCCAAAAACTCTGCTGCATGCTCTTTTAGGGTCACGTCTACTAATACAACCAAACCTTTTCCCAATTTAGATTTATTGAGAATAGCCGTATACTTCTCAATAATCCCATCTTGCTCAAGCCGTTTGATACGCTCGTGAACAGGCGTTGTTGTCAAGTTAAGCTTTGCTGCAATTTCCTTATTGGTCATCAAAGCATCTTCTTGCAACAATTTTAATATTCTTAAATCGGTATTATCTAACGAAGCCATAGAATAAAAATCTTTTTTGAGATTAAATCACTATTTTTAAAATACAAATAATCTTAAAAATAAAAATATTAGAGAATCATATTCTAATATAATAATAAATATTGGACTATAGTTCTTTGTTTTGTAAATTTGGTAAAAATAAATACTAGATAGCTCTAAATTACTCAACGCTAGTACTATCTGTAATCATAAACAATTATAAGCTTATGGAAACTTACCTTCTCACACTCGGCTTTCAGGACAACGATTTCACAGTTCATTTACTGATGAATACTCTTCAAAAATATTTTGAAGAAGTCCAATTCATAGAATTAAGCAACCGTGAAGAAGTCTCAAGATACCGAAAGCTACGTCTTGTCGTCAATGCAGATTGGAACAGTCTATTGAACGCATCCAAACATTTAGAAAAAATTAGCGCAGTATTCGAAATACAAATTATGGACTTAAGCTCTGGCGATACACCGAGCTTGTGCGGAATGTATCGCAAACAGCGAAATGCTACTCCATATTACCGCGCAGCAGCATAAGAGTATTTGACAATGTAAACAAAACAGGCATAAAGGTTACAAGCTTTTATGCCTGTTTTGTTTTTATTCTTTCATCAATCAGAATCTAAAATCTACTGAACTGGCTGTATCCAAAAAGTTATGTAGAATAGGATTTGTATCGTCTTTTCTCCAAACCATCGATAACTGTGTTCGTTCGGGCAATACATCTAAATCTATAAATCGCACATTCACGGGCGAACTAATCCGATAGGACGATGGCAACAAGCTTACACCAAGATTGTGTTCCACTAGTTTTAAAATGGTAGTCCCAAAATTGGATTCATGAATAATATTGGGTAAAAATCCTTCTCGCTCACACATTCTCAACAAAACATCGTGGTAGGTTGAACCAGCATGTCGTGGTGGTAAAATAAACGAATCGTTTTGTACCTGTCGAAGTCCCGTAAAGTTTTCTTTGGTTAGTGGATGATTGGGCGGCACTACCAATGAAAAACATTCTTCAAAAATGAGCCTCGAATTCAAATATTTGTCAGGAATTGGTTCTCTCACAAAGCCTACATCTACCTGATAATTTTGTAAAGACTCAAACAATTTGTTTTCTAATACTTCCGACAAGACTGCTCGAATCTTGGGGAAGTATAATTTTAATGCCGATAGCAAAGTTGGCAAAACTGAAAAAACTGCCGAACCTGGATGAGCAATTCGTAACTCACCCTCTTCTCCTCGATGTATGAGCTGTGTTCTTAGTCGCACATAATCAAGTTGAGAAAGTATTCTTGATGCCTCATTTTGAAGGTATTCACCCGCAGGAGTCAGTTTGACATTTCGTTTATCCCTTTCAAAAAGTACAACATTTAGTTCATCCTCTAGTTGTTGTATTTGACGACTTAAGGCAGGTTGAGCAACAAACAATTTTTCGGCTGCCTTCGAAAAGTGCAACTCTGAAGCTACTCCCAAAAAATATTCTAATTGTCGGATATCCATACTTATAACAAAAAAGCATTAATTAATATAAAATAAGTATTTTTTCTTATAAGTTCAAAAGGTTTTCTTTGTACCATCAAAACAATACTCAAGGTCATGGAAGTACAAATAGCCAATTCTTCTCATATAGAATCACTGCTTGCGCTAGCCACTCGCACTTTTGTAGATACTTATTCCCAATACAACACAGCCGAAAATTTGCGGTTGTATTTGGAGACTAATTTTACGCCAAACAGCATGGCAAATGAGTTGTCAGAAAAGGGTAGTACCTATTTAGTAGGTTTTGAAGAAGGTAAAATGATTGCATTCGCAAAAATTCGTACCCTAGGTACTATCTTGAATGATGAGAATGCTTCCGAAATTCAACGGATTTATGTTGATAAGGCATATCACGGCAAAGGCCTAGGCTCGGTTTTGATGCAGGCTTGTATTGATTTTGCTAAACAACAAGGATATCCCAAAATTGGCTTAGGTGTTTGGGAAAATAATTCTAAAGCCATTTCCTTTTATACCAAATGGGGGTTTGAAAAAGTAGGAGTACATAGTTTTGTACTAGGCTCTGAAGAACAAAATGACTTTATTCTCTTAAAAAATCTCTAATTGAAGGAGAAAACAAAACATATATTGAGAAAGGTATAAGTATGAGTTGTGGGTGTAATGTTTTGATTACTAGGTTTATACGAAGGTGAAATTTGATTTTTGAGCTTACGGCTTTTAGCTTTGAGCACTCGGCAAAAATAGATTTATAGTTACTAAAAAAATAACACTCTTTGCCTTGTGCCTGTTGCCTTGTCCCTAAAACACAAAACTTAAATATAATTCTGCACGAATACTTACATAAATTTATCGGCAAGGTACGCTTTGCAATTTTCTTCTGTTCAAAAAAACAATCTCTTAGAAAAGCTTAAGCTTTAACCTGAGAATTTTTTAAAATTTAAAAATATCAAATAATAGAAAAGGTTAATGACTAAAGCCTCTCACCCCTGGTGAGAGGCTTTGTAGTTGATAATAACGCCTTGTTAGGCTTTCGGCAATCAGCTCTGGGCGTTTGGCAAAATATGTTTATGGTTTATAAACATTTAGCCTATTGCACAGAGCTTAATGCCTAATGCCCACTATTATTTCACCAACGCTGCATATTCTTTGGCAAAATAGGTCAAAATCACTTTTGAACCAGCACGCTTCAATGATGTCAAGCATTCGACCATTGTACGAGTACCATCCAACCAGCCGTTTTGAGCTGCTGCTTTTACCATCGCATATTCGCCTGACACGTTATAAGCGGCAATTGGGATATTAAAATTATCATTCAAAGTTTTGATTACATCAAGATATGCCAAACCTGGCTTTACCATCAAGTAATCTGCTCCTTCCAAATAATCTAATTCAGCTTCAACCAATGCTTCGCGAATGTTGGCAGGATTCATTTGGTAGGTTTTTTTATCTCCAAACTTTGGTGCTGAATCCAATGCATCACGGAATGGGCCATAAAAAGCAGAGGCATATTTGGCTGAGTAAGCCATGATTCCTACATTGATAAAGCCTTTATCATCTAGTGCTTCACGAATGTATCCGATTCGTCCATCCATCATATCCGAAGGACCAACTATGTCGGTGCCTGCTTCGGCTTGTGCTACTGCCATTTTTGCCAAAACTTCCAATGATTCATCGTTAAGAATTTGTCCGTTTTCGACAATACCATCATGACCATCCGCACTGTAAGGGTCCATGGCTACATCTGACATGATGCAGATTTCGGGAAAAGCATTTTTGATGGCGTTGATAGATTCAAGGTAGATATTGCCTAGGCGATAGCTTTCGGTAGCATATTTATCTTTTTTTGCCTCAGGAATTTGAGGGAATAAGGCAATAGAACGGATACCTAAATCTTGGATAACCGCTAATTCCTCAAGCAATTTATCGAGCGAGTAGCGAAAAATGCCTGGCATAGATTTTACTTCGGTAGTCAGATTTTGACCTTCCATGACAAACATTGGATAAATCAAATCATTGACAGATACGGTTGTTTCTTCGACCATTGCACGGATAGCCGAAGACTGACGATTTCTTCTGGGTCTTCTTAGCATACTTTCAAGCCAGCTTTTTACTAGCGTTTATTGAAAAACCTACATTCCTAAGTTTTAGTGCCACAAAGGTAAGGAATGAGTGATTTGTACCTAAGAGATTACAGGTTTTTTAAAATTTCTTTGGATAAAATATCGTATTTGAGCTCTATAACTCACAGGCGTTTTGCACGAATCCCTCTGATACCTTTTTTCTCTTTATTTTATTACTGATACAGCTGTTCTTATTTGTTGGTAGGCAGCAAAAACACCTAATCCATTTTCTACATTGGTATAAGTCAAAACAGGCTCTGAGAAAGGATTTCGACCACTGCGACGCACCTTATCGACCGAGATATTAAATTGATAATAGGGGGTATCTGTTACAGCCACGTATATTTCGGCATTACGGCTCACCACATTCAAATCATTTGTTGAATTGAGTAATAAAGCTTGAGTTGCCAAGGTCATACCATCTTGACCTGTATCAGTTAAGTATTCCTGTCGACTATTCACAAATCTTTTTATCACCACAAATCTATTTTGAGCATCCAAGACTCTTAAGTTTTCATAATAAAATACGCCCACTGCATAATTATTTGCAGTATTCGGAAAATCTAATATCCTTACCACAACAGCAGGATAGGATACATTGTTTCGATCATAACCTATCGTGAGTGAGTTGTTGATAGCCGAGCGAGATACTCGTTGACTAGGAACTGTACATTGTGCCTTTACCTCTTTACCCTTGGCTTTTGCAATAATGGTATAGGTAGCTCCTGCTACTACGGGCATTTCTTTTGTGGATATAATGTATCTATCTTTTGTTAAAAAATTCTCTTTGTAATGACCCGTGCTGTCTATTTCGATATAATCGAGATAGGTAATTTGTTGGTATTTGGCCGTCACGGTTCTTGTTCCATCCGAAAGCGTAATGACAGCATCTTTTAGCACTGGATAGCGGTCTTCACCTTCGTTGATGACACCAATTACGGGTTGATTGGAGGTCAAAGATATTTCTATCATAGTATCTTGAGGACAAATAAAGCTTTGCAATACCAATTTTTCCTCATAAGGAAGTGCAATATCATTTACCAAGGTTTCGCACGAGTTGAGTGATATCAGCGCCATTAACCCTACGAATATATTTTGCCAAAATTGAAACGTCTTCATACACGGTTTAAGTTAAAATTTAAAACTATAGGTAGCCGAAGGAATAATTCCGAACAAAGCATACTGCGCCAATGATTTTGTTGTTTGGTCGGTTGTGGTATTATATACGCTTTTGAAAGAGTAGAAATAGGCATTCTTGCGGTTGTAAAGGTTATACACGCCAAACTCCCAAGTACGAGTATGTCCTTTCTTCATTTTTTTATGGAACTGCACTCCTACATCTAAGCGATGATAAGGTGGTGCGCGAAAATTATTCCTTTCTCGATAATCTGGTATTTCGCGTGCGCTGTTGTAATACTGATTAACTCCAGTTTGGTTCAGCCCCGGGATATGGCTATAAACTTCATAAGTTGAAATCGGAATTGTAAAAACATTTCCAGTACCATATACCCACGTGGCAGACAGCGTGATATTGGGTTTTAAATGGTAAATACCTACTAAAGACAAATCATGGCGACGGTCGTATTTGGGATAAAACTCTTTCCCAAAGTTTAACTCATCAAACTGATGAAAAATCCACGATAGGGTATAGCCAATCCAGCCCGAAAACTTGCCAGTTTTTTTCTGTAATAAAAACTCTGCTCCATACGAACGCCCTTTGCCTGCTGTCATATTACTTTCCCAAGGCGACTCCTGCGTTTTGGCCTGCGTAAAACGTTGAATACTACCGTTTAGAATAAAGGAGCTACCTTCTTTCAATGCCACAATTTGATTCATAGTTTTGTAGAAACCCTCTAGTGTAATGCTAAACTGTTTTTCGGGAAAATCCTTTGCAAAACCTAAAGCTACTTGTTGCGAGCGTTGTGGTTTTATTAAATCAGTAGAAGGTACCCATAAATCTGTAGGCAAACTTGCTCCAGAGTTTGACACCAAATGTATATACTGATTCATTACGGCATACGAGGCTTTCAAAGCCCAGTCTTGGGGTAAAGTCCATGCCATAGCAGCACGAGGCTCCCAGTTGTGATATCCTTTTTCGGAAGTACTAAAACTTGAATAACGCAAGCCAACATTGAATCGCAAATAGGGGAGAGGCTTGTAGTTATCTTCCAGATAAATACCTAATTCTAGCGCATCGATGTTTTCGACGGCATCTTTGTAGCGAGAAGCTACATCGTCCTGTAACTCAATAGCAGAAGGCGTAAAGCGATGCATGGTAGCAAGTGCACCAGCCTTGAAGGTATGTATGGGGTTTGGTAAAAAATCAATATCAAATTTGGCACCCAGGTCGCGAATCCCAGAGGAGTAATACAGGCTATAATTATTGATACCAACAGCATCTAAATTTGACTGATAATTGGAGGTAGTAAACTTATAATCACTATATATTAAAGATAAATTACTGAAAAGTTTATCGCTGTAAAGGTGGTTCCATCGGATAGTTGCCGTTCTATTTCCCCATTCTATCGAGGCCTCTAGCCGTGATTGTACCTGAAAATCCTTCACATAGAGTTTATCCTCTCCGAAATAACCACTTAAAAACAAACGATTTTTTTGTCCAAAATCATAATTCAATTTGGCATTAAAATCATAGAAGTAATATCGACTACCTTTTTGCTCTTTCGGAATGAGTGGTTGCGTTAAAATATCCAGATAAGTACGTCTGGCAGAAACCAAAAACGAGGAGCGTTTTTGCTTATCAATAGGTCCTTCGGCTACTAACCTAGCACCAATCAATCCAATTCCTCCTTCTACGTGATAATCTTGTTTATTACCTTCTTTCATCTGCATTTCAATTACCGACGAAAGCCTGCCGCCAAAGCGTGCAGGAAATCCACCTTTGGTAAGTTCAACGCTCTTGAGCGCATCACCATTAAAAACCGAAAAGAAACCAAATAGATGATAAGCATTATACACAGGCGCATCGTCCAGAATCAGGAGGTTTTGGTCGGGGCCGCCACCACGAACATAAATTCCAGCATTCCCTTCAGCGCCTTTTTGTACGCCAGGCATCAGTTGAAGTACTTTCAGTACATCTTTTTCACCCATGAATGCAGGGATTTCTTTGATTTGCTGAATCGGAATAGAAATCTGCGACATTTGCACCTGCTCCGAAAGCTTTTGCTGCTCGATGCTATTGGCTACGACTTTTACCTCTTCCAAGTCTTGGTTACTTGGTTTTAAATCAACATTAATGGTGAGCGATTTTGATTTTGTGTATATTTTTTTTGAAAAAACTTGATAGCCTACAAAACTATAAATCACTTCGATACTATCTTGGGCTTGCACACTGAGAGAGTAAAACCCATAATTATTGCTTTGAGTCCCAATGCGACTACCTTTCAGCATAATATGTACCCCTGGCAACAGCTCGGCACTTCCAGCTTCTTTGATATAGCCACTAATCGTAATTTTTGAAGCATTTTGCCCCACTACTGAGCTTTCAAACAACAGTAATGCACACAAAAGAAGACATAGCAATCCAATTGGTTTGTTCATGTGGGTTTGTGGTGGTGATACAGGTATTCAACTTGTTTTTATCAGTAAAGTAATATCTTAACTCGAAAAAATTATAACAAATTCTTAAATATCAAGCAATTATCCCAATGTTACCAAATTTAACAATTCCTTAACATTGGCGTAAATAAGTATTTTTACTTTTGTGCGATAATTACCAATATGAAAAGTCTTAATAAAGCTTGAGATATAAGAAAAACGATAAAATACCTGATTCACTAATTCAAAAAAATCCTTTTTACGTGTTCGTTCTTATATCATATAATTAATTCACAAAAACTATGTTCGGATTAGATACGTCCTTGTTTATTCTTCTTTTCCTTTGCTTATTCTTAGCCTGTGCTTTCGAATTTGTTAATGGTTTCCACGATACAGCTAACGCCGTTGCGACTGTTATCTATACAAACTCTTTGAAGCCAACTCAAGCCGTTGTATGGTCTGGGTTTATGAACTTTGTTGGTTTGTTGACAGGTGGTGTTGGTGTAACGATGTCAATCATTGGATTATTACCCACAGAGCTACTCATAGACCCCAACGTCTACCACTCCATGGCCACGGCACTATCAATGTTAGGTGCTGCTATTATTTGGAACTTAGGAACATGGTATTTTGGTATTCCAGCTTCTTCTTCGCATACCCTCATTGGTTCAATCATCGGTATTGGTGTTGGATACGCTCTTTTACCTGAAAATAAAGCTGGTTTATCAACGGTAAACTGGGACAAAGCTACCGAAATTGGTCAGGCACTTTTGTTATCTCCATTGTTTGGTTTTGCGGTAGCAATTGTGTTTATGTATATTCTAAAAAAATCTGTTGCCAACAAAGAAATTTTTAAAGAGCCGAAAAAAGATACTCCTCCTCCAATGTGGATTCGTGGTATTTTGTTTTTGACTTGTACATTGGTAAGTTTCTTCCACGGACGTAACGACGGTCAAAAAGGTATTGGTCTTGTAATGATGATTTTGATTGCTTTCTTACCAAGTTATTTTGCTATCAATACAGATGTTGACCCTTTCACATTACAAGGTTCGGTAGTAAAAGTTCAGACCATCATTGCTAAAATCGATACGAATAAACTTTCTTCTACCGAAAAGGAAAGTTATACTAAAGTAATGAAAGCTACTACGGCTTTAAATGCGATTTTGACTGACAAATCATTGATTAACCATTTGTCAACAGAAAAGAAACTAGAGATTCGTAAAGATGTTTTAGCAATTAATAAGCATACAAAAAAATTATCTGAAAGTGACGCTGTAAGCTTGAGCGCTGACGATAAAAAAGAGTTGAAAAAAGCTACAGCTGGAGATAAAGCTCCTTTCTTCTCTTTCGGAAACTCCAATAAAGGTCTATCGTCATTAACAGACTTTGCGCCAGCTTGGGTAATGTGGATGATTGCTTTGTCTTTAGGCTTAGGTACTATGATTGGTTGGAAAAGAATTGTAGTAACAATCGGTGAGAAAATCGGTAAGCAACACCTTTCTTACGCTCAAGGTGCTTCGGCTGAGTTGGTTGCTTCTATCACAATCGGTTTGGCAACCGCTTACAAATGGCCTGTATCTACCACTCACGTTCTTTCGTCGGGTATCGCTGGTTCGATGGTGGCTTCAAAAGGTATCAAAAACTTACAAGGTGGTACAGTCAAAAACATCGTAATGGCATGGGTCTTAACACTTCCAGTTACGATTCTTTTATCAGCTACATTGTTTGTGTTCTTCCGTTGGATTATTGGTTAATCCTTCATTATAAAAAGAGTCTCATGGTCGTTGAAAACCATGAGACTCTTTTAGTACAAGATTGAATTTCAACATATACTACCAATATAGAAAATCCAAATTTATGAAAAAGTTTATCATGACGGCAATGCTGCCGTTATTGGCTACTGCTTTGTCTTTTTCCCAAAGTCCACGAAACTATTATCATATCTCAAATGGTTGGACAGACTTAAATATTTCAGGAAAAATTGCAGGAAAATTCTCATGGCAACTAGAAAACCAACAACGTCGCCAAGATATGCAAGGGGATTACAACGAAAGTACTACCACCGGAAACCCTTATCATAATCTTAATCAGCACGTTTTTCGTCCTTGGGTACATTTTCAGCTTAATCCTAACGTAAGATTTTCGTTGATGCCATTTGGTTGGATTGGTTCCAATCGCTTCAGTAATGGCTCTCCTTCCGCTTTCTTTTCAGAATATCGTATATCTCCACAAGTTACCTTGTCGCAAAACATTGGTCGTTTACGCATCGACAACCGTTTTCGCTATGAATTTCGTTGGCTAGGTCAAAACCAAAGCATCGACGATAAGAGTTTTGTGTATGGCGGGGATTTCTCAAATGCAACCTTCAGAGAACGTTTCCGCTACCAAGTAAAAATGACACTTCCCATCAACCATGCCAAAATGGATGACAATACCCTTTATGCACAAGCTTATGATGAATTATTTGTGAATATGGGAGAGAAAGTCTCCAATACTAATCTGTTGGATCAGAACCGTTTATTAGTGGGGCTTGGCTACAAATTCAATAAGTTTGTGGCAGTTGAAGCAGGTTATATGCAACAAACTATTTTTCGTTTCAACAACGCTACTAAAGACAATGTTGAGATTAATAATATCCTTCAACTCAATTTAGCTATTAGCAATTTTGAGCAATTATTTAGTAAGAATAACAAGTAATTAATACATAAATAGCTGTTAATTGTCGGACAGGCCTATCTGACAATTAACAGTAAAGAACCACAAATCACAGACAAATAAATTAACTTCCATCCTGTATCGAAATCCATTTTCGTGTATGATTGCTTATTGCTTTACAGTAAGTAATTATTGGAAAAATCAGTAATTCTGGTGAATTAGCATTTGTTTTATTAAAAAAACTGGAGCTTAATTCTATGATATTACTATGTCGTTACGGGTAGAATCTTCAAGTTTTATGAAAACGCTAAAAGCCCTTGTTTACCTAATTATTTTATGTCCTGTATATTTCTCGCTAGCTCAGAGCACAGAGAAAACAGTAGCACCAAAGAAATGGTATGAAAAAATCTCTATCAGAGGTTATGCGCAAGTACGTTACAATCGTTTATTAGAAACAAACGAAAAGCTCAAATGCGAGCAGTGCGATAGATCTTGGGGAGAAAACGGTGGTTTCTTTATCCGCCGTGGACGTGTGATTATTTCGGGCGATGTATCCGAACGATTGTATATCTATGTCCAGCCTGATTTTGCTTCTAATGTCAGTGGTAGTTTTCAGCATGCCTTACAAATTCGTGATGCGTATTTTGATTTGGCTCTTGATGCTAAAAAAGAATATCGTTTGCGCTTTGGACAAAGCAAAGTGCCGTATGGTTTCGAAAATATGCAATCGTCTCAAAACCGACTTTCCCTCGACCGTGCTGACGGAATTAATAGCCCCGTGTCGAACGAACGAGATTTGGGCGTATTTTTCTATTGGGCACCAGCCAAAATCCGTGAGCGTTTTGCTTATCTGGTATCTTCGGGCCTCAAAGGCAGTGGCGACTACGGAGTATTTGCTTTGGGTTTTTATAATGGTCAAAATGCCAATAGAACCGAAGCCAATAACGAACCACACGTAGTTTCGAGGGTAACCTATCCTTTTCAGATGAAAAATGGACAAATTATTGAAACGAGCTTGCAGGCATATACAGGAAAATATATGATTGAAAGAAATACTAAAAATAAAGCAACAGTATCAGACTTTATCGATCGTCGTGTTGGGGCAACGCTAGTTGTGTATCCACAACCTCTAGGTTTTCAAGCAGAATATAATGTAGGGCAAGGTCCACAATTTAACCCAGAAACGATGACGACTGAAGTGAAAAATCTACATGGAGGTTATGCTCAACTTATGTGGCGACAAAAGGTAAACGATAATTTTGTGATGCCTTTTATCAAATATCAGTACTATAATGGAGGCAAAAAACATGAAATCGATGCGCGTAGCTATTTGGTAAAAGACCTCGAAATTGGTGCCGAATGGCAATTAAAAAACTATTTTGAATTTACGGCTACTTATACTATTTCAAATAGAACTTACGAAGACGCTAACCTTCCAGACAATCATCAGATTGGTAACTTGTTGCGATTACAAGCACAATTTAACTTCTAGTAGTTAACAAGAAAGAATACATTATAAAGATAGATAAGCAAAAGAAGGTATTAGTTAATAGCGTATATCGATTATAAGCTCATGCTTATGCGTTTATAATCGATATACTGTTAACTAACTACATTGAGGAGAATATTATAAGAGGGCTCTCAAAATTAGACGAAAAGTATTCCTTTTTTTAAAATAACAACAAAATAAACAAGCAATCCGATATTCTATTTGTCTTTACTAAACCAAAAATGTAAACAAATCTGGTTTTTCATTGAGTAATTGATATTGAATCTTGTTTTCTTCCATACGCAAAAGGAGTGGTTCAAAATCTTCTTTGTATTTGAGCTCGATTCCTAGTAATACAGGCCCCGACTCACGGTTTGTTTTCTTTTGGTACTCAAAGTGGGTAATATCATCGTTTTCGCCTAAAACATTATTTAGGAAATTTCTTAAGGCTCCAGCACGCTGCGGAAAACGAATGATAAAGTAATGTTTCAATCCTTCGTAAAGTAAAGAACGCTCTTTTATTTCTTCGGTACGAGTAATATCATTGTTGCCACCCGATACCAAGCATACTACATTTTTACCTTTAATTTCTTCTTTCAAAAAATCCAAAGCAGCAATTGTCAAAGCACCCGCTGGCTCTGCCACTATGGCCGATTCGTTATATAGTTCCAAAATTGTTGTACAAACCTTGCCTTCTGGTACAATTACGATATCGTCGAGCGTTTGTTTACAAATTTCAAAGGTTTTATCGCCAACTCTTTTAACAGCAGCACCATCCACAAACTTATCAATCGTGTCGAGTTCGACTACATGACCAGCTTTGATACTTTCTTTCATGGAGGGAGCTCCTTCTGGCTCGATACCAATGATTTTGGTATGTGGAGATAGTTGTTTAAATACCGTGGAGGTACCTGCAGCAACACCGCCGCCACCGATAGCCAAAAGAATATAATCTATTTTGACATCGGCATCCTTAAAAATTTCTAGACCAACGGTGCCTTGTCCTGCGATAACATCCATATCATCGAAAGGGTGTACGTAAGTAGCATTTTGTTCTTCGCAGTACTTTTTGGCAGCATTAGAGGCGTCATCGTAGGTATCGCCGACGAGTTGGATATCGATATGCTCACGACCAAACATTTTTACGGATTTGACCTTTTGATTAGGGGTAGTTGTAGGCATAAATACCGTACCTTTTACTTTCATTTTGTGGCAGGCATAAGCCATACCTTGGGCATGATTCCCTGCACTGGCACATACAACACCTTTATCAAGCGCCTCTTTAGAAAGTTTAGACATTTTGTTGTATGCTCCACGAATTTTGTAAGAACGCACAATTTGGAGGTCTTCGCGCTTCAAGAAAATATTAGCCTGATAGCGTTCTGACAAAATAAGGTTTTCCATCAAAGGCGTGTGAGAAGCCACGCCACGGAGGCATTCTGCCGCATCATAGATGCTTTCGAGCGAAGGAAATTGTGCTGTTCGTGTATTCATAAAATTGTTGATGGTAAAAGATGTTATCGGTTAACAGTATATCCGTAATTAGTATTGGTCAATAGAATTAATTTAATAAATTCTTTTACTCGATAGATTAAAAATGGGGGATAATGAGAGAATAATTATGAATGTAAGTCGTTGATTATTAGATTTATATTCACAATTTATCATTCACAATTCATCATTAAGTGACTGAATGGTAAATCATGAATTAGCAGTGAACGAAGTACCTATTTCGGATGTTGGATTTCGGAATTGTAAGGTTCTAAATTTTGTAAAAAATAAAGGTATTTTACTTTATTTCCGAAATCAGAAATCCAAAATCCGCAATAGTTTGAAATCCTTCTAATTGTATTCCTACTACTAGCAATAATTTTCGTACTTTTCTAAAACACAAATGAGTGAATAACAGACCAACATCTATTACTCACTCATTGTTATAGCCAGATTGAACAATCACGAAGGTTTTGAGCCTTCAAATTCTTCAAATTAAAGAACTAGTTTCTTTCTGGACGAAGGCTACGTACAGCAGCACCAGCTCTCCACATTTCAGACTCACGAAGCTCTTCTAATTCAGCTTCCAACTTCACGCGGTAGTCTGGTTGAGAGTTCAACGTGATAGAACGCTCAGCTTCAGCTTGAGTTTTTACAGAGTTGTACAATTGAGCGAATACAGGCTTAGTAGCTTCTTTGAAAGGTCTCCACCAGTCCAAAGCACCACGTTGAGCTGTTGTAGAGCAGTTAGCGTACATCCAGTCCATACCGTTTTCAGCTACTAATGGCATCAATGATTGAGTTAACTCTTCAACTGTTTCGTTGAATGCTTCAGATGGAGAGTGACCGTTTTCACGCAATACCTCGTACTGAGCAGCAAAGATACCTTGGATAGCACCCATCAAAGTACCACGCTCACCAGTTAAGTCAGAAGTTACTTCTTTGTAGAAGTCAGTTTCGAACAAATAACCCGAACCTACACCGATAGCCATAGCGATACATTTCTCGCGAGCTTTACCAGTAGCATCTTGATAAACAGCGAAAGAAGAGTTCAAACCTTTACCTTCTACGAACAAGCGACGAAGAGAAGTACCTGAACCTTTAGGAGCTGCCAAGAATACGTCAACATCTGCAGGAGGAACGATACCAGTTTTCTCTTTGTAAGTGATACCGAATCCGTGAGAGAAATACAATGATTTTCCAGCAGTCAAATATTTCTTAACAGTTGGCCACAATTCGATTTGAGCAGCATCTGAAAGCAAGTAGCAAATGATAGTACCTTTTTCTAAAGCTTCTTCGATTTCGAACAAAGTTTCGCCTGGAACCCAACCGTCAGCTACTGCTTTGTCATAAGTTTTACCTTTACGCTGACCAACGATTACGTTCAAGCCGTTATCTTTCATGTTCAAAGCTTGACCAGGACCTTGTACACCGTATCCAATTACAGCGATAGTTTCATTAGCCAATACTTCTCTTGCTTTTTCTAATGGGAACTCCTCACGAGTCACGATATCCTCTACCACTCCGCCAAAATTAATTTGTGCCATGATTTGATTTGTTTTTTGGAATTATGTTTTACTAAAAATTATTTACAAATGATAATATTGGATGATTGAAGTTGGAAGATACAACACTCACAACTCAACACTCCCCACTTAAACTACTTCCCAGTTGCCTTCAGGAAGGTATTCGACCAAGCCTTTTTCTGTTTTTCCAACAGCTACACGGCCTGATTTTAGATATTCAAGAATTTCCCAGTTTTTGATATATTCATAAAATTCTGAGATTTCTTGTTCGGTACCATTTTTCTCGATTACTACATAATCAAGCCCCCAGTGTACCACTTTTGCATTCCAGTCGAGGTTGATTTCTTTGATGTTCAAAGGAGTACCTCCAAGTGGTGTTGCAATTTTGAAAAGGGCGATTTCGTTGAAAACGATTTCGTGGTCAAGGTATCCAAATACCGCTAATACATCAACTACCTTACGGATTTGGCGAACGAGTTTTTCAACAGCCTCGCGCGAATCGTGACGGATAACGATTGTAAAACGAGATACACCTACGCGCTCGGTTTCACATACGGTCAAGGATTCGATATTCAAACGTCTACGAGTAAAAATAATCGTAATACGGTTGAGCAAACCGATAGTATTGGAGGTAAATATGGATAACGTGTATGTTGTTTTCATGAGTTATTGCTGTCAAATGTTTTAGCTAAATAAGTTTTCTATACTTTTCTAGAAAGACTCATAGCTGGCTTTTCTATAATTCGATAGTAGATATAAGCGATACATATAGTACCTATTAAAACTCCTAGTCGGTATATTAAAATAAAACTTGGACGATGAATATGCGGCTCTAAAATCGGTAATAATGCGACTGTAACAGGTACATGTATCAGATATAGAGAGAAGGATATTTTTCCTAAAAAGTCCAAAACTTTTATTTGCTTTTTGATTAAGAAAATAAAACCAATAGCAAAAATGCTTGCTAGTATGATTGGGAGGCTGGTATCCAAATGTAAACTTTGACTCAACCAGCAATAATTCACCAATAATACAAACGCACAACTAAGCAGCATTTCTGGTAACTCAATGATTTTAATTACATATTGAAAAGCAAAAATACCAACCATAAATACAAGGATATGAGAGTGAAACAATAAACTCCCAACCCACCAGTAATTCAGCGCAAACAATACCAAATACGCCGCATGCCTAATCCAAAAGTTTTTACTCGTTATGAATCCAAAAAACAAGCCTATGTATAGATAAAACTGTAATTCAACAAATAATGTCCAGTAGGCATGATTGATAAACTCTTTTCCCCAAAAAACATTGAGATAGCCAATGTTGAGTAACACCGTTGTCCAGTCAAGGTCAATAGGCTTATGAGTTTTATAAGTAAAATATTCGATAAGCTTTAATAGCACCAATAACGCAATAGAAGCCACATACGGTAATTCAATTCGAACGAGTCGCCTTTTGAAAAGATTTCCAAAGTTTTGTATATCATATTGATTTCTGTACATAGACAGCGGAATGATAAACCCTGAAATCACAAAGAACACTTGAACGCCTAAGTACCCATATTCTGATGCTTTCACTACTAGTTTGCTAGCGGGGAGTAGTTTTTGTTCAGAAAAAAAATGAACAAAATACACTGCCAAACACGCGATTCCTCTTAGCATTTGCACAGAATGTATCTGGCTTTTATTGTAAACTTGCTCTCTTAGACTTTCAAATTTCATTTATACAGTTTTTAAATTGATCTATTATTTTGTGTTCAAAGATACAAATAGCCTGTACTTTAATGAAATACGCTTTGAGAAAAGGCATGAGATATTACTTTTTTACTCTAAAATCACATTTGTTACGCACGCACCCGCTGGTACCATTGGGAAAACGTTCTCTTCTTTTTCACAGATAATTTCGAGCAAATAAGGCTTATCCGAGTTGAGTAAGGTATCTAGTGATTCTGATAGTTTCGAGCGATCTGATACGGTATGCCCATCAATTCCAAAACCCTTAGCAATAGTGATAAAATCGGGGTTTTGTAGTTCTACAAAAGAATAACGTCTATCAAAGAATAGTTGCTGCCATTGGCGCACCATACCAAGAAAGTTGTTATTAAGGATAATGATTTTTACGGGTAAACCACTTTGTGCAATGGTTCCTAATTCTTGAATGGTCATCTGAAAACCACCATCACCAATAATGGCTACTACTTCACGGTCTGGAGCACCCACTTTAGCGCCAAATGCTGCTGGAAGGGCAAAACCCATGGTACCAGCACCACCCGATGTAACACTTGAAAATGGCTTTTTGAAACGGTAGTAACGGTTTGAAATCATTTGGTGCTGCCCTACATCGGTAACTGTTACAGCTTCACCTTTTGTTTTTTCAGAAAGCATTACTACAGCTTCTCCCATTTTGATTTGGTCGCCTTCGTGGAAAATATCTTTCTTTGTAATTTTTTCGTATTCTATAGCGTCGTATTTGGCAAACTCTGCACGCCACTCAGGATAAGAGTTTGGTTTTACCAAAGGAATCAAAGCTTTCAATGCCTCTTTTGCATCACCTACTACAGGGGCATCTGCCAATACGTTTTTGTTGATTTCTGCCGGGTCAATTTCGATATGAATTACTTTAGCTTGCTTTGCATACGTATTCAAATCGCCCGTGATACGGTCGTCAAAACGCATACCTATCGCAATAAGTACATCACATTCGTTGGTTAATACGTTTGCACCATAGTTACCATGCATACCTGGCCAGCCTACATACAGAGGGTGGTCTGCATCTACTGCCGACATACCCAACAGCGTTGTAGCTACAGGAATACCCGTTTTTTCAATAAATTCTTTTAATTCATTTTGTGCGTCTGCCAACAATACCCCATGGCCAGCTAAGATATAAGGCTTTTTGGCAGCATTGATTAATTTGGCTGCGGCCTCAACGTGTTCGGGCTTAGGTACAGTACGAGGGCGATAACTGATGATATCCACTGATTTAGGGTAGTGGAAAGGTTTCGTCATCTTATCCGTTTGTGCTGTACGAGTAATATCAATTAATACAGGACCTGGGCGACCAGCCTCTGCAATGTGAAATGCTTTAGCAATAACTTCAGGAATTTCGTTGGCATCTACAACTTGATAGTTCCATTTGGTAATTGGCATCGAAATACCGATAATATCACATTCCTGGAAAGCATCAGTACCCAACAAATTGCCTTTTACCTGACCCACAATACAAACCATCGGGGTAGAGTCTAGCATGGCGTCAGCAATAGGGGTCATGAGGTTTGTAGCGCCTGGCCCCGACGTCACCATGGCTACTCCTGCGCGGTTTGTCATACGCGCATAACCTTGTGCTGCGTGACCTGCACCTTGCTCATGACGCACCAGAATGTGCTTGAGTCTATCTTGATAATCATAAAGCGCATCATAAGTAGGCATGATGGCGCCACCCGGATAGCCGAAGATTGTATCAACACCTTGCTCGACTAAAGATTGCATTATGGCCTGAGCACCCGTAAGAAACTGCTCTGTTTCTTTGTTTTGAGGCTCTGCGGTCATGGTTTGTGTCTGTGCTGCCATGCGATTTTTGTAATTAAAATGTTGAACTCCGAAGAGTTGAATGCTAATATCTATGCTTTTGTGGTTTTGTTTACTGCTTAGTTTCTGGAAGTTTCCATTTTCCTGCTTTCCAGATATCAAACCATTCCTTCTCAAAAAGGATAGGAGCATGAGTTTGTCCTAATGTTTTTTGTCTAAATGCTTGAATGTTATTCAGATAGACCAATTGGTTTGCTTTTATAATGGGTGTCATTTTGTAGTAGGTCATCAAGCAAAAAAGGCTACTGCCAATGGCACAGATAAGACCAATCAAAAAACTATTGCGTTGGCTTAGTTGTGTGTTAGCAATCATTAATATAAGCAAGCATCCTACTACTGCTGAGCCTATTTTGTATCTTGGTATCGAAATAGCTAAAATCACATCTCTGTTTATGGCAATCATACAACCCGTGGCTATCATTACCATAAAAAAGGTGAATAGAAAAAGCTGTACAGGTTTAGAAAATACCTTGATTGAGGTGAACTGAACAAATACTAAATTAAGATTCAGTATTACTCCAATGCTCAGCATTATCCCCCCAACAATCACTGGAATCCATTTGCCCGTGCTCAAACCTATCAGGCTTCCTAAATAACCCATTGCACCTTGCAATACCTGCGCAGGGTTGGTATTGTGACTTTGATGTTGTAAACCATACAAATAGGTTAATACGACAATAATTCCACTAATAGTCCAGATTACACTAAACTTTCTTGTACCCGCAATCCATAAGGTAAACGCTCCTGCTGGAAATACAACCATTCCGTTACCAGAGGTAAGAGTAGCAAATACACCAAATAAAAACGCCCATTTTAACTGTTTTGAGTCTTGAGGTATTTGAGCTATTTTCCAACAACTTAATCCTAACCATAGATATACCCCAATATTTTGAACAGAGGCCATGCCGAAAAATGTATTTTCGAAAAATTGCATCTGAAACAACATACAACTGATTGCCAATGCATATATCCACGATTGCTTGATTTGAACAATAGCTTTGTAAAAAATACAGGCTATACCAATCAGTGTAAGATTTCCTAAAAACAAAACTTTATAAATATCAACAGCCCCCTTGTCTGTTAAGCCAACTAAACTAAAGGCTAGTTTCGTAAATACTATTCTATGTTCGTTGTGTGGAGAAAATACAAGACGCAGTTTCTCCGTAAAGTTTGAAGCATTACTTACATCGACTAAATTGAGTAAAACGCCAAAATCATCTAATTGAGGGCAGTCTACTCCAAAATACCAAACCCAACTGTAATAGAATAATATTGGGAATAAAACCAATAGAATATGCCACCATTTTAAGTTAGTATCCCCGCCAAATCCTTTGTCTACAAGGTTCATAAATGGTTAATGATGTCAGGTTGTAATGTTTGCTAAGGACTCAAATATTTCTTTTGAACTCAAAGCCTTTTATAATAATAAACTAGATTATTAGTTGGTAATCAAAGTTTTATGGTTTTGGGCTATCGTCGGTACTTTAGTCTAACGATAAAGACTCAAGTTGTACTTTTTCATTATTTCTACCTTGTGTTTTAACTGCTCTGCATCTGGGTATAGCATTTCTTTAACTTCTGGAGCTTCAAAATTAGAGGCTCTTATGTAGGCTAATGCTTTCTCTAATTTTTGATTTCGTTGATTTGCCATCTCTACAAACTTAACTTGATAAAAACTGAAGAATGCAACAATCAAATACAAGAAGGTAGGCGATAACTTTTGGAAAAGCTTTATTTTAGTCATTGAGCTAATATTTTCGATATTGATTATTAGCGATATAACAAAGAGGATCGTAAATGGAAAACTCAAAGTGCAATATCTTGGTGATAACGCCTGAGTAATTCCAAGTGAGGCTCTTCCATGGGCAACCATAAAACCAACAATTACAGCCCAAAAGCCATAAGCATAAATTGGTACTGCATTAAAGAATTTCACTTTATCATTTTTCAAAAGAACAAGCATTGATAAACCAATCGACACAAATTGTACGAGCGTCAAAATGATGGCTGTCTTACTACTTGTCGTAAAATTGTTTGATAAAAATGCCAATGCATAAGGTACTAATTCAACCGGATTGGTTGATTTGGTAATTACCGTGCTAGAAGCAGGGTGGTAGTCATTAAAATAAAGAACAAGATTTAACGCAAAAACAACACTGACTGTTAATGTGTAAAGAATTTTGTTTTGTAAACTGTCATTACCAAGTAGCCAAACAAGACAAATAATAAGTGGCCAAACGGTAATTCCAGAAGCGTACGAGTACGTGGCAATGTGTGCCCATATCATACTAATAATTATATTTTTCCAAGTTATCTTTCTTAATGAAATAAGAGACCAAAAGGCAGAGATAACAGAGAGATAGTAATTCAAGTCAAAACTTAGTACTATATTTTCGTATTGTTTTAAAGAATATATGACTAAAAATACCAGTATAAATCCAACACCAAAAACCTGTGTTTTTTGCGGATTTATGACTTTATAGGTATATCCTCTAAGGGTAAAATAGAAAACTAGTAATAGTATCAGATTAAAGGAGATGAGCGTAAACGAATGCCACCTCGTCAAAAAAAGAATACATAAATTAATGATATGTGGATACGGCATTCTACACTCGTTGTGAGGTATCATCAAATCGGATATCGTTAATTTATTCTCGTAAAACCTTTCTACGAAATAGGATAAATCCCATTCGTCGGCTGTAGGTATGTTCGGAACATTGTTAAAAACATAAATCAAAAGTCCTGTAAAACCAATCAAAATTATACAGGTGTAATTTTTTAGAGCAGAATTTAAAAACATTAGTTTGATGAATTAATACAATTCGTATTAGCTCCATCTTTTTTCCTTATTCTCTTGTGTAGTTTCTTCAATATGATGCGATAATTGTATCGAAACATGTTGGTCAGAATACTTTAATAAAATTCTATTCAAATATTTAGTCGGAGGTTGTAGCGATATTCAAAACTCTTTTATGGCTATGAACTCGTATTAAATATTAAAATAGATGACCTAGGTTGATATTAAAAATGTTAAGAACTTACAGTTTTCAAGAATAAAAATAAGCTGGTGTACCAATATAAATTGTCTGGTGTGTATTTATGATTTATAAAACATGTAATAATTAGACTATAAAAAAAATGTGGTGTTAAGTTATTACGCAAAATAAAATTCAATTTGTTTGCTTTGGGCTTCAAGCTGTAGGCACTGGGTAAAAGATATTTACTATTTCATAGAAAACACTTTTAAGTAATCGAGCAGAATAATATTTAAGTTATGTGTTTAGGGACAAGTCAACAGGCACAGAGTGTTAAAATGTTTTTATTAACCACAGCTATGCTTTTTTCCAAAGCCCACCGCCGAAAGCTGATACCTAAATGCCTTGGGCACAAAAATTAAATTCTATTTTGCCTACATACCTAAAGATTCGTATAACAAGACTGATTACATATCTGTGAT
>NZ_JBMLSD010000356.1:19481-44469 GCF_049240685.1 Flectobacillus sp. | reverse complement strand
AAGTGTTCTGCTGTGCTGCCGCCAGTTGTCGAGTGCGACACTCGCCAAGGATAGAAAATCTTCAAATCACCAAATTTTCAAATTAGAAAGAATCTATTTCTTCTTTTTGATAGGATTCATTACTGGAAGTTTTGCAGTCCATTCTGCTACGCCTTTTTCGATTGCATCTTTGAAGAAACCGAAGTTTGCGTCGCTTTTACCTAATTCAAGCGCTTTTTGTGCCAATGGAACCGCCTCTACGAAGTTGTTCATTTTAGCCAAAATTTGAGCTTTTGTCCATACATTTCTGAACGTTTCTACTGCTCCAACCGACGAGTTAGCCAATTTCAAGGCTTGTTCCAATTTACCTTTTCCTAACAAAAAGTTCGCTGCATTATTCATTGTATTTGCATTGTCTGTGGTTGCTTTCGCAATAGCAGTTTCAATCATTTTGGTAGTTTCTACGCCAATTTTAGCAGATACTTTTTTGTCAGCCCATGAAAAATTCAAGTTGGCTGTACTATCCGTAATATCCGATAAATCAAAGCTGAACGATTCAACTTTGGCAATACCGCTTGCTGCAGCTTTTACACGAAGAGCGTCTTTTTCTTGGCTATACGATTGCTCAGAAGCTGTAATATCTTTGTTAAAAATCAAAGTCCATTCGCTTTGTGAAGGAATAGAGAAGATAGAATACGTTCCAGCAGCTAATTTTTGACCATTTACTGTTACATCGTTCGATAAAGTGATTTGTGTTGCCGCATTAGCACCTGTACGCCAAACTTTATCATAAGGAACCAAAGCTCCAAAAATTTCACGACCACGCACATTTGGGCGAGAATATTTGATCGCAATATCAGTGGTACCAACAGTTTGAGACACTGATGCCGCCGAACTAGGCTGTGGCAAACGCAATTGAGCCGAGGCTGCAAACGAGCCAGATACAAGTAAAGCTAAGAGGAATTTTTTCATGAGTTTAGTAAAAATGATGGTTGAAATAAATTGAATACAAAGCTAAAAGTCTTTCGTGGAGATAGACTATTTTTTCGCTCAAATGCTTAGAAAGTTAGCTATGTAAGATTGATGAGATTGTAACTCTGAGCACATTACGCTTGCTATCACAACAGAATATCCTCAACTTTGTAGTCTCAATTAAAATCCTTATTTCATGCACAGAAAGCAACTTCTTCAACTGCTAGAGCAATACACGCCTGCCGATTCCACTGAACAACTACACTATCAGGCTATTTGTGAGTTTGTTAACCCACAACCAGACTGTTTTGAACGCACTCTATTGATTGGTCACGTTACAGGTTCGGCTTGGATTGTCGATGCCGAACGTAAACACACTTTATTGACACATCATCACAAATTGAATCAGTGGTTTCAGACAGGCGGGCATTGCGATGGTGATCCTGATGTATTGGCAGTAGCCTTACGCGAAGCGGAAGAGGAAACAGGTTTGACATCTGTAAAGGCCATATCTCCGCAGATTTTCGATATTGATGTTCATATCATTCCAGCTCGTAAAACCGAGCCAGAGCACTATCATTACGATGTTCGTTTTTTGATAGAAGCTGATAAAAACGAACCATTGATTGTGAGTTCAGAATCAAAAGATTTGGCTTGGGTAGCTATTGCTGAAGTAGCTAATCTTAACAATAGCGAATCGATTATGCGAATGGCTAGAAAAAGTTTGGAAATTTGAAAATGAAAATTTCAGTTTTAAAACTATTAAAAAAAATGAGTCATCCTAAATTTAGCGCTTTGGTGTATGATTATATGAAAATTTGTACTCCATCTGTAGATACACAATGATTGTGTCTGAGGTCATTTATATCTAACATAGTAGCATCAAAAAGTGGGAGAATAATCCCAATCCTAAAAATTCGGGATGACTCATGCTTGCTGATAGAAACAATCCAATAAACGAGTTTTATCTCCATCAAGTACCCTTTAAAACTTGTACATTCCTAAGAATCGAATTTAACAGTGATTTTTTTGTATTATTTTTCATTAAATTTGTTCTAGAATCATTGTGCAAAAATCTATCTCTTGAAACGCATTCTTTCCATATTACTCGTAGGACTCCTTCTTTATAATATGATGGGGTATTCGGTAGTCTATTGGTTTGAAACCAATAGAGCGGAAGATTCATTTGCACATACCGTTCAACCAATCGCTGGGAAAGATGATTATGTGTTGCTCAAAATGCCATTATCACTCCCTTATCAAACCGACTGGTCTACTGCCAGAAAAGTAAGCGGTATAATTAGACAAGGAGATACACATTATCGTATGGTTTCTCAAAAACTAGTCAATGATACGCTTTACACGGTTTGTAAAATAGACCAATCGGCCAAT
Source organism: Flectobacillus sp. (assembly GCF_049240685.1). Classification (NCBI taxonomy): domain Bacteria; kingdom Pseudomonadati; phylum Bacteroidota; class Cytophagia; order Cytophagales; family Flectobacillaceae; genus Flectobacillus; species Flectobacillus sp. The sequence goes on along the minus strand of NZ_JBMLSD010000356.1, from coordinate 42,126 downwards.
CAACGATTTTCAAGCCTTGCTTCGCACGTCAACGAACATGTGAGCGAAAAAGCTGGTGACTTCTCGAAAAAATCATCTTCTCAATTACTTAAAAATTTCCTCAAGGAATACATGGCTTCAGACAAGAAGCATGTTGTATTCATTATTGACTGGCTCGAACCACGTCAAAACACTACTCATGTATTCACACCAGAAGTTCGTTCTGTAGATACACAATCGCCCCCTCCACGGCACTGCTAAATTTTACGGTTTGTAGGTATGAGTGATTCACTCATGCTTGTACTTTCTTGGATAAAACATATCCAACAGTACTCCTATGTCCATACAAAACTCTAAAATTCAGCATAGTATGAAAAAAATCTACTCAATCGCAGTTGTCATTTCTTGTATTTTTCTAATAAATTTTAAAAATTTTTCACAAGGATGCGTAGCGGTTCGTCACATGAGCTGCTCAACAGGTAGTGGTACAAGCTCTTCGTCGATGTTACAGCCAGGTCAATGGCAAGTTTCGCTAGGATTTAGAAATCTACATTCTCACAGACATTTTGTGGGTACAGAAGAGCAAACTCAAAGAGCCTTAAATAATACCGAAGTAATTAATGATTCTCAAGGCTTTGATTTGGGTATTTCTTATGCCTACAACAGTCGCTTGAGTTTTGCGCTCAATATTCCATTTGCTGTAAATGTACGTGCGTCAAAATATGAGCATTATGGAAATACCGCCGCCAACTCACAATATTTTGATACCAAATCAACAGGCATCGGCGATATGCGTCTAACAGCAACCTATTGGCTCTTAGATCCGCTAGAGCATGCAAAAGGCAATATTGCTTTAGGACTTGGCGTAAAAGCCCCAACGGGTAATTCAAATGTGCAAGGCCAATTTCACAAACTAGACAAAGAAGGAAAAGAATACCTTCTTACAAAAGCTGTAGACCAATCAATCCAACTTGGTGATGGAGGTTGGGGCGCAAATATCGAAATTCAAGGTTATCAACAATTATTCCCAAAAACCACACTTTATTTCAACGGATTTTATTTGTTCAACCCACGCAATGTAAACAACACGCTGAATGCAGTCTCTAAAGAAGCTGCGGCTAACGAAATCGTCGTATATCACTCAGTGGCAGATCAGTTTGCTGCAAGAGTTGGAGCAAGCTATGCTTTACTTCCAAAAGCAGGATTAGCTGTTAGCTTTGGTGGACGAATTGAGGGAGTTCCAGCACACGACGTTTTCGGCAAAAGTGAAGGTTTTCGTCGTCCGGGCTATATTATTTCAGTAGAGCCTGGACTTATTTATTCACAAGGGAAAAATACATTTGCTCTAACAGTACCAATTGCTACAACTCGCAACAGAATTAAGAGTGTAGCAGACTTGAAATATGGTAAGCACGGCGATGCTGCATTTGCAGATTACTTTATTTCAGCAACCCTTTCTCATCGCTTCTAAACTCTATTTAATGGGTTTGGGGTACATCCATGAGATGTACCTCCAAACCCCACTTTAGTTAGAAAGTAGCATTAAAATATTAAGAAATATGAAATTCAAATCTTTACTATTATCAGGGATTTTAGCATTTACGTCAGCGAACTTGATAGCTCAAAATATGACTGACGGTATTTTTATGGCCAAAAACAATTTTTGTGGAGGTATTGGCTATACACACGATACATGGAACAAATATTGGGAAGGCACCCTTTTTAGAGAGAATAAAAATCTAGGTAATGTAAATACCCAAACTATTACAGCCATGGGTAACTATGGTATTTCTGACCGTTTCAATGTGTTATTCATGCTTCCGTATGTCAAAACCGAAGCAACCAAAGGTACTTTGAAAGGTATGAGTGGAGTCCAAGACCTTACATTGGCCTTGAAATATAGAATCGCTCAAATCAAAAACTTATCAGTAATTGGTTCTGTGGGTGGTTCTTTACCTACCAATAACTATGTGGCCGACTATTTACCCTTAGCTATTGGTATGCAAAGTAAGACACTTTTCACCCGTGGAATTCTATATTATACTCTTCCACATGAATTGGCCATTACAGCACAAGGCACTTATACACATCGTAGTAATGTTCGTGTAGACCGTGAAATGTATTTTTCTGACCAAGCCTATTTTACTAATGAAATGATGATGCCAGATGTAGTAAATTTTGGAGGTAAATTTGGGCATTACTCCTATCGTTGGCAATTGGAAGCTACCTATGAGCAAAATATCGTCAATGGCGATATCGACATTCGTAGAAATGACATGCCAGGATTATGTGCCAAAATGGACTTTACACGCATTGGTCTGGTTGCTGCTTATCGTATCCCACAATTGAAAGACCTACAAATTATGGGAACAGTTGGTCAGATTGTAGCAGGTAGAAATGTAGGCAAATCAACTACTTTCTCTATTAGCATTCTTCAATATATCGACCTTCGTAAAAACAAAGGAGGTGGAGGTATTCCAACAGGACCAATTTGCCGTCCGGGCGATGCGAATCATACAGGAAATATGTCGACAGATGAACATAAAGACGGGCATAAATAGCACTGAAACGCCCCGAACTTCCCCAGTATAAAGGATAAAATCTACTACAGATATGTTTATGTGATTTCGGGAATGTGGATACTTCTAACATTTTGACCAAATACTGTTGAAAATGAGAGGAGGTATTTCCAAAATCAAATTACTGAAATAGACCTTTCCGTAGCTAAACCCTTTATCATTAAAATATTCCTTAATCATTGAAATTTTTGAATTATGAAATCTTCATTCATATCTATAAAAAAACTTATTGCAGCAATTGTAGCATTAGTAGTTATTTGGGCATGCGAAAAAAGTTTGGATAAAGATGGAACAGAATTAGAAACTCTTGTACCTACCAAGATTGATGCCGATGCGGGTAATTGGAAGCCCTATATTTTACAAACAGCTACAGAAGTAGCCCTAGCTGCACCTGAAGACGTAAGTTCTGCTAATTATCAGAAAGAACTTCAAGAAGTAAAGGCTGCAATGGGCAATATTAGTGACGAACAACGCCTAGCTATTCGCTATTGGGCTGGAGGCGGAATTTTGCGCTGGAATCAAATTATGCGTAGTTTGGTGGCTAAACGTAACCTCCCTCCTGCCGAAAACGCCACAGGTGAATATCCTATTCCGAATGCAGCAAATCCTAATGCCGACCCAATTTTCCCATTTGCTAATCCTCCTTATGCATCACGTGCTTACGCTTATGTATCTGTAGCTCAGTATGATGCCTTGGTTGCTGCAATGGCTTACAAACAACAGTATAAACGAAAAGCTCCTTATCAGGTAGATGCCAACATTACCCCAGTTATTGTGAGTAAGTCTACCTTGCCATCATTCCCTTCGGAGGATGCTGTTATGGCGGCGGTTTCTTATGAATTTATGAAACGCCTATTCCCTTCAACAGAAGATACTTTATTTTTATACAAAAAGAAAGAAGAGCAAAAATGGTTTAAACTTTGGGCTGGTGCTTCTACCCGTTCAGATATTGAAGCTGGTGAAAAATTAGGAAAAGCTATTGCCACAAAAATTTTGGCTCGATACAGTTCAGATGGTATGCGTAATGCAATTGGTGTAAAGGCACAATGGGATAGTTTGGCAAAACGTGTAGAAGAAAAAGGGGAAGTAGCATGGAAATCGCTAGAGGACGCCCCTCGCCCCCCAATGCTTCCTTTCTTTGGTAATGTAAAGCCTTGGAATATGACCAACCCTGAATTACAACAATTGAGTATTCAGTACCCACCTTTATCTTATAATTCTCCAGAATTCAAAAAACAGGTAGCTGAAGTAAAAGAATACGTAACGACTAAAGCATCGCGCGAAAATATTGCCATTGTTCATTTCTGGGCTGATGGTGCTGGAACTTATACCCCTCCGGGACATTGGAATGCAATTGCAGAAAAATATATTGTAGCAGAAAAACAATCAGAATTTCGTGCAGCACGTAACTTGGCCTTGCTAAATACCGCCATGATGGATGCTGCTATTAGTTGCTGGTATACCAAAACCTACTATTATTTCCCTCGTCCGAGCCAAGCTGACCCGAGTATCAAAACATTGACGGGAGTACCTAACTTCCCTGCCTATTCATCGGGGCACTCAACTTTCTCAGCGGCAGCGGCTACCGTACTGGGGTTTCTATTCCCATCTGATGCAGCAAAATTCAGTGCTATGGCTTCTGAGGCATCAATGTCACGATTGATGGGTGGAATTCACTATCGAATGGATTGTGAATATGGCCTGAAATACGGAAAACTTGTAGGAGATAAAGCTGTAGCTCGTGGGCAACAAGATGGTGCAAAATAACAATGAAATTTGAAGTATAAAAAATCACCTGTCCTTGGGAAGACAGGTGGTGATTTAACCTCTAAATAAAGACAAAATAAATGGTTAGTGAACTACACCTGCCTAGAAATTCTGGGCAGGTGTTTTGTTTTCGCTAATGCTTTGATTTAAGCTCTATTTCTTGTTGTAGTTTAGTATTTTCTTTTATCAAAGAATCTGCTTTGAAATAAAAATATACTGCCAAAATCAAAAATATTTTTGACAATATAAACACTGCGATAAAAGCAGGGCGCCAAAACTTATGAACCTTTATGTGTGTATTGTCATATTCGACCTCAAGGTAAGTATTCTCCTCTTTAGGTTTGGTTTGATAGTTGCCTGTTTGCTCAGTAAAGTCCCATTTTTTTACCTCCTTAGCATCCTCTTTATATTTCAGCCTGTCTCTGATAGCAGGAGGAGGTGGTATAGCTTGTGCCATAAAATGTTGATTTATTGTGACACTAAGCTGACTTAGGGCATCGGCTACTTCAGGAAATTCGAAAGCATACTGCTCTACCTGCTGTTGCTCAGTCTCATTTGCCACGCCCAACAGATATGCTTCCAGTACACCACTTTCTATGTATGTTTGCGTATTCAATTTGCTTCAAAATTAGGATTAACGAAATAGTTTAAAATACTCATTGAAAGCCTTCAATACTCTCTCTCTTGTGATATTGAGTTTTTCGGCAATCACTTCGGGCTTTAAGCCTTGTTTGAATGATAATTCAAACACAAGTTTAGGAAGAGTATCTTCCGAAACCTGCCCTTCGTTAATTGGTGGAGAAGTAGAGCTAGCGTACTTTGATTTATATTCAACGGCTTTTGCTCTTGCATTTCGTATAATACAAATGGTTTTATTAACCACGTTTTCATTGCATCCTTGCAAAGATGCAGAACTAAATAACGACACCAGCACCTCCTGTGCGAGTTGTTCGTTTGGAATAATCTGAAGAATTACCCCATAAGCCAGCGCTCCATACTGATCATATAATGATAAATAATCAGAATAAACGGTAGGCTTTTTTCCCAATAGATTATTGTTTGACGGTTCCAATATACTTATTTGGTTTTGATGTAATTTCCTGAAAGGAAATGCTTAAAATATTCATAATGCGTATTTTAAACAGGTATGCTTTTACAAAATGGTTTATTAAATATCTAAGTAAAACTAAGGATTAAGACCTGCGTTTCCAAATTTAAAAAGGCTTTTCAAGCTATTACAAGGAATCAATTTAACCAAAATCAATGTCTATATCTACACTTAAGAATTTTTAACACAAAGTATCAAATATTTTTTCCAACTTTGTGTTATAATATAGACTCAATATAGTTATTACATTAGTAAGCAAAATAAAATTTAATTTTTGAGCTTTCGGTTTTCAACTTTGGGCATTCGGCAAGAAGATAGCTATCGTTTTAAAAAAACGTGTAAGACGCTTTGCCTTGTGACTAAAACACAAAACTTCCATTTGTTATTGCAGGATTACTGTATCGTCTGTCAGTAGTCAACACGATTTATTACTCAAACAAAAAAGAAATACATGAAAAAGGCTTTACTTGTAAGTTTACTACTGGGAGGTGCTAGCACTGGTGCTATCGCTCAGTCCGTGGATGACTCAAAGCCATTGACTATCACACCTCAAGTATCCCTCGAACAGTTTAATTGGATTGAAAACTATACCACCGGTAAGGCGGGAGTAAAGTTTGAGCTAAAACCTTCAAGTAAATTAAATGTAAACCTTGATTTAGGTGCTTACAAAAATATAAACAAACCCTATGCCACCCAGTCTGGTGGTGGTGCTTTGAGCATCAACTTTAGCGATTACAAAACTAGTCCTCCTTACTCGGCAAGTGTAAACCCGATGTACAGCCAGCCCAAAGCCAACTTATCAGGTTTTTATGCTAATATTGACGCTGGTGTACCTTTTAAGTTGAGCGACAGTACAAATATAAGCCTTGAACCATTTATTGGCTTGGAAGGCAAAATTTGGACTCGTTCACTCGTATATGGACAAGAAGGAGAACAATCAGTGTTTGAAGAAAAGTACAAATTTCTTTCGCCAGCTTTAGGGGCAAAACTTAACTACACTAGCAAATCTAAGGTGAAGCTAACCTTAAGAATTGGGGTAAGCTATCCAGCTATCTCGAAATTAAAAACGGATGAAAAAAACCTTACTGCTCCCAATACAGAATTTAATTTATCAAAACATCTTTCGCCATCAATAGAGGCGGCGGCCAAATTTAAAAAACTTACGATTAAGATTCGCTACGAAAGGCTCAACTTAGGCTCTACCGATTCGCTAAAAGGAGTTTCCCAGCCATCTACCAAAGCAAATGTAACAGGGCTTTCGATAGGTTATGATTTCTAAAAAGTTTTCATTTTAACTTATCCTAGATATACAAACTGCAAAACATACTTTTTACTAATAAGCCAGAGTTGGCTTCTCTTTAGTGACTAATGCCTATTTTAAAATTTTCATCCCAGCAATAGGCACAGTAATATCTTGATAGATTTCATCAAAAAAGCGGTCGAAAAACAAATTTCGGCCGCTTTTTTGATGAAATCTATCAAATCATTCTAATGTCAAAATCCTTGATGACGTCTATTTATTGGAATAATCATGAGTTTCTTCTTAGAAATTTCTCTCGCCTGCTTCTCGTTTACCCAACATTACAGCTCCTACCATTGCCACAAAGAACAAAATAGATACTAATTCGAAAGGTAAAAGATAGTTACGGTATAAAAGTTTACCAAGATTTTCAACCATACCTGTTTGAGAATTATACAGGGCATTATCAGCTCCTGTACCCAAGTTAATCTTGCGAGTTGCTGCAATGAAGATAACTAATACAGTACCTCCAACAATAGCACCAGCCAACTTGGTCAAATTTGTTTTTGAATCGGGCGAGTTTCGTCGCAAGTCCAGCATCATAATTACAAAAAGGAATAAAACCATGATTGCCCCAGCATATACAATGATATTCACTGCCATCAAAAACTGCGCATTTAACAACACATAGTGTCCTGAAATACAAAAGAAGGTAAACACCAAATACAATACACTGTGAATTGGGTTTTTGGAAAGAACAACCATTAACGCACTAATTAACGTAAGGGCTGTAAGAAAGTACCAAAATTGCATATTTTTCGAATTTAAACAGGTACAAAATACCTTATGCGATTAAATCTATAAATGTTTTTTATTTCCAACCATCACGTAGATAACGGTCATCCATTTTCTCCACGAGTTTATCTTTACCAAAAATCACTTCGTTACGATCGTTGAAAACTGGTACCATTTTATCATGACGCAAGAAAATTGCTTGTTTTGGACAAGCCTCTTCGCAAAGTCCACAGAAAATACAACGAAGCATATTTATTTCGTATACTTTGGCGTATTTCTCCTCACGGTATAAGTTTTCTTCCCCTTTTTTGCGTTCCTCGGCTACCATAGAAATAGCCTCAGCCGGACATGCAACCGCACAAAGTCCGCAAGCTGTACAACGTTCAGCTCCGTTTTCATCTCTTTTTAAGATATGATGACCACGGTAAACAGGGCCTAAATATCTTTTTTGCTCAGGATAACGAATTGTTACTGGCTTTTGGAAGAAGTGTTTGAGGGTAGTTAACATCCCACCTGCAATCGCTGGCAAGTAGATACGCTCTGCTAGCGTTAATTCTTCTTGTTCTAATACTTTCGTTTTATTACTTAATTTCATACTAAGTCAGGAAAAGTTAGGGTATGAAGGCTTTTAGGGATTAACGAGCCAACGCTGTTTTCTTTTTCTTATCTCCAGCAATTGAATGATAAATATACAAACCAGCAAGCAATACTGGAATACCTGCAATTGCAATACCAAAAGATGCCAAAGATGAAAGATTAAATTCTGCTGGCAACAGAATGATAAGACCAGTCCATACGACATTAAACATAGCAATAGGAATCAAACCAGTCCATCCTAAACTCATCAATTGGTCATAGCGGAAACGTGGAAGAGTCCAGCGTACCCACATAAACACGAAAACGAAGAATAATGCTTTGCCCACTAATGCACCAAACCCAATCAAATTAGCGACATTTTCTCCAAACGAATTTAGAACTGTTTCGTAAAAAGGATAATCATAACCGCCAAAATATAAAGTAGCCATTACTGCACCCGATACAAACATATTGATATATTCTGCAAATAGATAGAAACCTAGTTTCATTGAAGAATACTCTGTGTGGTAACCACCGATCAATTCAGTTTCACATTCTGGTAAGTCAAATGGCGTACGGTTACATTCTGCAAAAGCACAAATAATAAAAAGAACGAATCCAACTGGTTGGTAAAGAATATTCCAATGACCATTTTGTTGAGCTTCAACAATTGCTTTAGTTGATAAAGAGCCTGTCATCATCAAAATAGAGATGATAGAAAGCCCCATTGCTAATTCGTAAGAGATATTTTGAGAAGCAGCACGAATAGCACCTAACAAAGAATACTTGTTGTTAGAGGCCCAACCACCTACCAAGATACCATACACACCGAGTGATACGATACCAAATACCCACAAAATACCAATGTTTACGTCGATACCTTGCAAGTCAAATTTAACACCATTACCCAAGTCGATTGTGTCGCCAAAAGGGATTACAGCAGAAGTCATAAGTGCTGTAAACATCGACAAACATGGGCCTAGGATAAAGAGCCATTTACTTGAATTAGCAGGAATAAAATCTTCTTTCATAAACATCTTAACAGCATCGGCAAGAGGCTGTAAGATACCAAATGGACCCGCTCTATCTGGTCCAACACGATCTTGAAAGAAGGCAGCAAAAATACGCTCGAAATAAGTAGAGTACGCTGCCACGCCCAAGGTGATAGCAAATATAACACCTACATATATGGCTTTTGCGGTAAATACTGTGGATGTAAGTTCCATGAATATACAATATTAGTGCTATTGACTACTGTTGAAAGTAGCGACAAAAATTATTTCAACTGCTTTTGAGGCTCTAGGAAAGAGCGGTCACGATTATCGTCGATTTGTTTGTACTGCTCAGCAGCTTGCTTCAATGGGAAAGCAGGTTTGATAGAGCTTGCCCCATATTTGTTAGCTGAAATCACAGAATGACGCGCTACCTTCATTGGTCCTTCGATAGTCCAATCTGAAGTTTTCTTACGCTCAAAACGACAAGTATTACAGATAAAATCTTGTACTTCGCCCCACTCGTTTTTACGAGCCGTAACGCGAATTACTTCATCGCCACGATACCACAAGGTTACTTTACCAGAGCATTTTCCACAATCACAGTGAGCATCTACTGGCTTAGTAAACCATACACGGTTTTTGAAACGATACGTTTTATCAGTCAAAGCACCAACAGGACAAACATCAATCACGTTTCCTGAAAAATCGTTATCAATCGCTTTCTCGATATAGGTACTAATTTCGGCATGATCGCCACGATGCATTACACCATGAACACGGCCTTCAGTAACTTGATCTGCAGTGTACACGCAGCGATAGCAAAGTACACAGCGATTCATATTTAATTGAATGTATGGCCCTAAATCTTGTGGCTCGAACGTGTTACGCTCTTCGATAGTACGAGTTTTAGAAACACCATGTTCGAAAGCAAAATCTTGTAAATGACACTCTCCTGCTTGGTCGCAGATAGGGCAGTCAAGTGGGTGGTTCAACAACAAGAATTCTACTACACCTTTACGAGCCTCAAGAACCTGAGGGTTTGTCGTATTTTCTACAATCATACCATCTTGTACCTGAGTAATACAAGAAGGAACCAATTTGGGCATAGGACGAGGGTCTTTTTCAGAACCAGCCGTTACCTTCACTAGACAAGCACGGCATTTACCACCCGAACCCTTCAGCGGTTCGTAGTAACACATTGCAGGCGGAGCCACATGTGCACCAATCTGACGAGCGGCCTGCATAATAGTGGTACCCGGTTCTACCTCAATAGTAATGTTATCAATAGTTACTTTCATTGTTCTCTTATTTGAAGATTTGATAATTTAATCGTTTTTACCTTCAATTATCAAATTTAAAAGACTTATTTATAGGAAAATTGTATCCATTTTACAATGTCCAACTAGCACCTTCACGCATAAACACTGCACCAGGCTTAGTAGCTTCTTCAGGATGTTTTACGTGCCATTCAAACTCATCACGGAAGTGACGAATTGCTGCCGCTACAGGCCAGGCTGCTGCATCACCTAAAGGACAAATCGTATTTCCTTCAATTTTCTTGGCAACATCAACCAACAAATCGATATCTTCCATACGACCTTTTCCATGTTCGATACGATGAACTACCTTGTCCATCCAACCTGTACCTTCACGGCAAGGCGAACATTGACCACAAGATTCATGATGATAGAAACGAGCAAATGTGAGGGTATTGTGCACAATACAAGTAGTTTCGTCCATTACGATAAAACCACCCGAGCCCAACATCGTACCTGTAGCAAAACCACCATCGGATAATGACTCATAAGTCATCAAACGGTTTTCGCCATTAGTTGTTTTGAGGATTAACTCTGCTGGTAAGATAGGCACCGACGAACCACCCGCAACCACTGCCTTGAGTTTGTGTCCGTCGCGAATACCACCGCACCATTCATCAGAATAGATAAAGTCTTCGACTGTAATACCTAGAGGAATTTCATAAACACCAGGTTTGCGTACGTGTCCAGATACTGAAATCAATTTGGTACCAGTACTACGGCCTACTCCTATTTTTGCATATTCTTCGCCACCATTGTTTACAATCCAAGAAGTAGCAGAAATTGATTCTACGTTATTAACTACGGTAGGGCATTGGTATAAACCTTTTACCGCAGGGAATGGAGGCTTGTTGCGTGGATTACCACGTTTTCCTTCCAAAGACTCCAACAGGGCTGTTTCTTCGCCACAAATATAAGCACCACCACCAGGTTGCACATACAGGTCGAGGTCATAGCCAGAGCCTAAAATATTTTTACCCAACAAACCTTTATCATAAGCCTCTTGAATAGCTTTTTCAAGGATGTTGATCACATACATCAACTCACCACGGACATAGATGTATGAAGTATTTGCTCCTAGCGCATAAGAAGATACAATCATACCTTCGATAAGCGTGTGAGGAGATTTCATCATCAAATAATGGTCTTTGAACGTACCAGGCTCTGATTCGTCGGCATTACAAACCAAATAGCGAGGTACACCCTCTGGTTTCGCCAAAAATGACCACTTCATTCCTACAGGGAAACCAGCACCACCACGACCACGTAAACCAGATTTTTTCACTTCTTCAGTTACTTCGTCTGGAGCCATTGTTTTGAGGGCTTTTTCTACCGCTGAGTATCCACCATGTTTACGATAAACGTCGATGGTTTCAATACCAGGTACATCAATATGTTGGGTTAATATTTTCATGTGATTAAAAAATACATTAAAGCATGAAATGTTTTTCAAGAAAAGTCGAAAGTGCTTATTCTGTCCAATCTTTCCCTTGTGAAATAATATCTTCTTGTGCCAAATTTGCAGGGTTTGCATAAATAGCTACCCCATTATAATAACTTGTTGGAGACACATCTTTCGGTTCTGCACGATGCTTCGGTTGCGCTTGTACCGTAGAATAATGGCAAACAAAAGACTTACGTGTCATTTCGGCATTATTAATACGACTACCGCCATGTGCAAGTGCTCCGTGCCAAATCAAAATATCGCCCTTTTTGATCAAAAGTACTTTCTTTTGAATGCCAAACTTAGCACATATTTTATCTAAATATTTACCAAATTGGTCTGGGCTAAATAGTGACAAACCGTGTTTGTACAAAATACCAGTTACTCCAAAATGAAACTTCGGTAATTTATGAGAACCCGGATAATAGAACAAAGGACCCGAATCAGGGTGGACATCTTCTAGGGGAATCCAAGCGGCTGCCAAATGACTCGGAATACCTGATGTAACCCAAGGATAATCCTGATGTGTACTTTGTTGACTACTATACTTAAAAATTAAGCTTTGAAAAGCAGTAAGGTCATTGTCCAATACCGCACGCAAAAAAGCCACAATATTGGGATGAGTCATCACCTTTTTCGCACCAATCGAGGCATTGTGATAGTCGTTAATACGAGCACCTATACTTTTCAATTTATCTTTAGGTATATCTTTCAACTTGGCATCCTTAGTATTATTAAATTGATATACCAAGGCTGTCATATCATACTGCTCGTGATTTTCGATAGTTTGTTCTACCTCATTCCATAAATTATCTAACCATTGGGTAGGTAAAACATTCTCTAATACCACATAACCATTTTCTCTCCAAAATGAAAGCTTTTCTTTTAAATCATAGGGCAAACTGCCTGTAATTTGAGCTTTAGCAATTACTTCATCCAATGAAACATCCCTATCTACAAGAGGTAAAGTGTCATGGTCAAAATCATTAGGACCTTGATGAGCCACATAATGTCTCAAATAGTGATAAGGTCGTCTAAAGGTATTTTTCAAAAAAGCTATCATTGTTAAAGGTGTTTACTAAATTGGTTTAGTATGGTTATTTTGAAAGTTGCTCAATAATTTCGTCAACCTTTTCAGTTGTTAAATTCATATAGAATTGCTCACGAATCTGGAATACAGGCCCCCAACCACAAGCTGCAAGGCATTCTACTTCTTTGATTGTAAACTTGCCATCGGCTGTTGTTTCGCCTGTTTCTACGCCTAACTTTTTCTTCAAGTGGTTGTAAACTTCGCCACCGCCCATGAGGCAACACGGGCCTGTACGGCAATATTCAATTACATGCTCGCCTACAGGCTCAAGGTGGAACATCGTATAAAAAGTAGCTACTTCATAAACCTCTACAGGTTTGATATTTAATAAACCAGCTACGTAATCCATTACTTCAGGACTCAACCAACGCCACTCGGCTTGCGCTAAGTGCAAAATTGGAAGTAATGCAGACTTTTGTTTACCTTCTGGATAACGTTTGATGATTTTGTGTACCCTCTCCAACGTATCGGCTGGAAACTGAACGGTTTGTATGTTCGTCATGTTCGGTATTAGTATTTCGGAAGGAATACTTTTGAAGACTCCTTTTCGCTTCTAACTAAATATTTCTACTAAAACTATTGGGTCGATGTTTTTGAAATGGACTTATCTTAGGTATCCAACTCGCCCGCAATCACGTTCATTGATGACATGGTAATAATGGCATCTGAAAGTGTTGAACCTTTAATCATTTCAGGGAAAGCCTGATAATAGATAAAACAAGGGCGACGGAATTTCAAACGGTAAGGTGTACGACCACCATCTGAAACAAGGTAGAAACCTAATTCACCATTTCCTCCTTCTACAGAATGATATACTTCGCCTACAGGAGCATCAATTTCACCCATCACAATCTTGAAGTGATAAATAAGCGCTTCCATATTTTGATATACTTCTTGTTTTGGAGGCAAATAATAATGAGGAGCGTCAGCGTGATAAGGCCCTTCGGGAAGATTGTCCATAGCTTGTTGGATAATACGCAAGCTTTGCCACATTTCCTCGCCACGAACTAAGAAGCGGTCATAAGTATCGCCAGTAGTACCCACAGGAATATCAAACTCAAAATCCTCATAAGAAGAATAAGGATTCATAGCACGTACATCATAGTCAATTCCTGTAGCACGCAAATTTGGCCCTGTAAATCCATAGTTCAACGCTCTTTCGGCAGAGATAGCCCCCACACCTGTAGTTCTATCCATGAAAATACGATTGCGTTTTACTAAACTTTCAAATTCTCTGAGAGCCTTAGGAAAATCATTTAGGAAATTTTTGATTTTACGAACTGCTTCAGCAGAGAAGTCACGCTCCATCCCACCAAAACGCCCCATGTTGGTAGTCAAACGAGCTCCACATAGTTCTTCGTAAATTTCATAAATATGCTCTCTCCACTGCATTACGTACAAGAAACCTGTCATGGCACCAGTATCTACAGCGAGTACCGAATTACAAATAATGTGGTCAGCAATACGAGCCAACTCCATCATAATCACACGCATGTATTGTGCTCTTTTAGGCACCTCAATACCCAACAGTTTTTCTACAGTCATGTGCCAACCCATATTATTAATAGGTGACGAACAGTAGTTCATACGGTCGGTAAGCGTTGTGATTTGATAAAAAGGACGACGTTCAGCAATTTTTTCAAACGCGCGGTGGATATATCCTACCGTTTGTTCAGAATCGATGATAGTCTCCCCATCCATGGTAAGGATATTCTGGAAAATACCATGAGTGGCAGGGTGAGTAGGACCAAGGTTGAGGGTGGTCAACTCATTAACATATTTTTTGTTTTCTTCTGATTTGGCGATTCCTACATTAGGACTCGACACTAAAGCAACATCTGACATATTTCGCTTGGGTGAATGAGCTACCGAATAGCAACCCGATAGTGATCAATTATTACCTTCCAAATAAAGAATCTATCTTATCTTGACGAGTAGCATCTTCCATTGGGTATTCTTTTCGCATAGGATGGTAGTCCATATCTTCTACATTCAAAATGCGGATAAGATTTGGATGTCCTTCGAAAATAATTCCATAAAAATCGAATGCTTCACGCTCCATCCAGTTTGCTGTAGCATAAAGCCCTGTGATGGTTGGTACTTTAGGAGACTCGAGCGGAACATACAATTTAATAATCAATCGTACATTATTTTCGAGGCTATGCAAGTGATAGATAACGCCAAATTCTTGACCTACAGCATCAGGAAAGTGAATACCCGCTAAATCGGTAAGAAATTGAAACTTGAAAGTGGGATGTTGATATAAATAATGCAAAAGAGGTACGATAGTATCTACAGAAGTGGTTACGTTCAAAAGACCGTAATTCTCCATAATTCCATAAATTTTATCTTCTCCAAATTTTGCTACTAAGTCTTGAGCAATTTGTTCGTTTGTCATTGTAAACGCTGAAATGATAGACTAATGAAAAAGGGCTTTTAGTTATAGGTTTTACTATAAACTATTCAATACCATAAGAAGATAACAATGCCTTGTATTCAGACGATTCTCTTCTTCTTCTTTGTTCTGATTTGGCTAGCTCCTGAATTTCCATAAAACCATCAAGGATTTGCTCTGGACGAGGAGGGCATCCTGGCACATACACATCGACAGGAATAATGCGGTCGATACCTTGCAAAACAGAATAAGTATCAAACACACCACCAGAAGAAGCACAAGCGCCCACTGCGATTACCCAACGAGGCTCGGCCATTTGAAGGTACACTTGTTTTACAACTGGAGCCATTTTTTTAGCAATGGTACCCATTACCATCAAAACGTCGGCTTGACGTGCTGAGAAAGAAAGACGTTCTGCACCAAAACGAGCTAAGTCATAGTGCGAAGCCATGGTTGCCATAAATTCGATACCACAACATGAGGTAGCGAATGGTAAAGGCCAAAGTGAATTTGCTCTTGCCAAACCAACCAAGTCATCTAGTTTTCCAGCGAAGAATCCTTGACCTTCTAGTCCCTGTGGGGCATCTACTGTCTTTATTATTCTATCACTCATTGTCTTATTCAATTAATAATATTTGATGTCTTTCTACCTAACTAGTTGTTGAGGTAGAAGGTTTTATAGAGAAAGAGGCTTTGAGAATTATTTTTCCCAGTCAAGCACTCCTTTTTTCAATACATAAATAAAGCCTGCTAAAAGAAGACCCATAAAAACTACCATTTCCAAGAAGCCGTCCCATCCTAAGGTCTTAAAATTTACAGCCCAAGGATACATAAAAATAATCTCTACGTCGAAAAGCACAAATAGAATAGCTACCAAAAAATATTTTACAGAAATTGGCGTACGAGCGTTTCCAACTGACTCGATACCACATTCAAAAACATCATCTTTGGCTTTACTATGTCTCTTTGGCCCTAACCAGTGTGTAGCCACCATTGTCAGTACGATGAATGCAAGTGCTGCCCCTATTTGGACAATAATCGGAAGGTAGTCTGATGGTTGATAGTTCATTTCTTTGTCTTTAAGTTTTGAAATTTGCCTACAACGGCGCTTTTCTCTCGGTGCTTTTTGTCAATATATTATAAATGAGAGACTTGTATTTAGCTCGTTGTGAGATTGTTTTTGCTATCACAGCTTTTTGATGGTCGCACAGCAACAATTTCAGAAATCAAGTCGCAATTTACTGATAAAAATTTACATGAAGTGTTTTTTTTACCTGAAAAAGCAACGGAATTATTGTGCTTGAGCATGATTACTTAGATGTTTTTCAGGATTTCAGCTAATTCAGAATTATTCTAAATTAGACAAAACTTTTGTTTACATGGATTTAATATCTGTCTTTCTTTCCGGAAATCTATTCGTAAAATAGCCAAACACTAAAATCATTTTTCTTCTGGCTCTTGTATCTTGACGGATGGTGCATTTTTTATCAAAATACTATTGATAATTTCTTGAAAATATTGCCCGTTTTGAGGGCCATACCAGTTCATCACCCGAGTCTCATAACTATTCAAATCATAATGGCTATCCTCTGTGATATATCCTACATAGCTTCCATCAAAACTAGTTACCATAAGATTTAGATGTTGAGCCTGAGCTGTTTTTAGAACTTCTGGCATCAATTCGCCACTGAAATCACAGGGAGTACCTACAAAAATGGTATTCCCCAACTGAAATACTTTCATTTCGGCTGGGTATTCTCCAAAAAATGTTTGAAATACCCAAGGACGAAAACGTAGGTCTTGCGACACTCGCACCTGCGGGGCGCGCATCGACAACGGAATCACCGAGGCATGGAGGTTATCCACAAGCGCGGTTTTTATTTGTGGATTAATTTTGGCGATTTTTTGATAAAGACCATCGGCCATACGATTGAGTTGAGCATAATCATCTTTCATCTCCTCTCCTATTGGACCAGTACTGCCAACAGAGCCAGCCATAAACATGGCAAAATCGGCTTGATCTTTTTCGAGTTTATCCACCAAGACGCCAGGATAATCTCTTGACAAAACCATTTTATCAGCGTTGAGCGTGGTAGCATGTGCCGAATACACACAAATCAAAGCATTTTGACCATTGTCTTTGTGAATTTTCAATAATCGTACAGTCGGGTCTACCGTACCTTTTTCATGAACTAATCTATTAAAAACTAGCTCTGGCGTGTCTATTTGACCATAACCTATTTCGGCAGCGGTGGTATTTGCATCCGCTAATTGGATAGCCTTGACAATTTTGTTGGCGATGTCCTCCACCACTTCGGGGTGATATTTTCCAGCAAAAAGTTCTCCAATGGCATTTTTACCCCATGCACCTATGCTATTGTGCGTGTGTGTAGCACCTATAAACACGTGCTCCCATGAGAAGCCAATTTTACCCAATCTATCTTGCAAACTCAAACGTACCTCTGGCGGAATAATCAGCAAATCACAAGAAACCATCGCAAACTTACGACCATTATCAAATACCATAGCTCGTACATAAATCGAATCATGCACGCTCTGATAAGGTTTGCCATCGCGATTGCCATACCCTGCCGTAGCCAATGGCTGTGAGGGTGTTAGGTTTACTTTTGCCCAACCTACATATACCGAATCATATTGGGGCTCGGTATC
Source organism: Flectobacillus sp. (assembly GCF_049240685.1). Taxonomy (NCBI): domain Bacteria; kingdom Pseudomonadati; phylum Bacteroidota; class Cytophagia; order Cytophagales; family Flectobacillaceae; genus Flectobacillus; species Flectobacillus sp. The sequence goes on along the minus strand of NZ_JBMLSD010000356.1, from coordinate 24,172 downwards.
GGGTGTATAGTCAGCCAGCCAGTTTTGCATTTGAGCATAAAACTCGGTTTGGTGTAACTCTGTTCTGTCTACCGTCGTAAAAGTCCCAATAGCAGCTATTACAATTAGCGCCAAGAAGCCTAAAATAATATTTCTGAAAATCTTCATGAGCAGTTTGTGATTAAACCAATAAGTGTTTGAGCGTATTTTCATGAATAGGTCAAATACACTTTTACACTTTTCTCAAAAATAAAACTCCTCACCTAAATTTAGATGAGGAGTTTCAAGAAAAATGCTTTTGTATTAATCTCTTCTATTTCCGAGTAAACGAAGTAGATATAAGAATAAATTGATAAAGTCTAAATACAAAGTCAAAGCACCCATGATAGCTTCTTTATGATCTTCGTCTGTGCCTTCGTTGCCGATGATATTCATTTCTTTGATTTTTTGAGTATCATAAGCTGTTAAGCCTACAAAAATCAACACGCCAATAGAGCTGATAACCATACCAAACATATCGCTTCGCAAGAAGATATTAACAACACCCGCAATTACTAAACCGATAACACCCATGAATAGTAAGCTTCCCCATGAGGTTAAATCCTTTTTGGTATAATATCCATAAGCAGCCATCACCATAAACATGGAAGCAGCAATACCAAATACATATACAATCGAGTCGGCAGTGAATATAAAGAAGATTACCGAAAGTGTTAATCCATTCAAAATCGAATACAGAAAGAACCAAACAGTAGCAGAAGTAGCCGACATAGTGGCTACACGCGACGATAACCACCACACAACCCCTACTTCAGCTATCATCAATCCATAAAAGGTAAACTTGCTGCTAAAAATAATTTCAACGATTTGAGGGGTACTTGCTACACCAAAAGAAACCGCCGCGGTAACAATGAGAGCCAAAGACATCCAACCAAATACTTTGGTCATATAACGAGCCTGCTCAGCCTGAACAGCCTCTTGTGAATAATAAGGTGAATACTGATTGTTTTGCATACGTTTGTTGTAATTAGATTGTAATACGAATCTTAAGATTACAAAAGCAGTATTGTAAGTTCTACAAAGTACCTATAATGTAACATAAGATTCAATTTTATCTCTGAGGACACTATGTTACTAAAATTCGTTGGCATTGCCAAAAATTTAACAAGAATTGATTCATTACTAACGAGAAATGTAATACTTGTGCTATTTCAAAACTCTTTTTTACAATCATATTAACAATATAAAAAGCTCCATCACAATCTATCAATTATTCGGGAATCGATTTTTTCCTACTTCCAATTGTGATACCAATCTTTAGTGTAAGAAAATTTAGTTCATATTGAGAAGAAGACAAAATGAAGTTTTGTTCTATTGATAATCTGAAGTGTTTAATGTCAAGTCCTCCTCTTAGAGAAGCTCCCATTTTATCATATTTATGTTGCGCATTTTCTGCCTCAAAAATTGCGTTATAAATACCAAAGCCGACGCCCAAAAAAGGTCGAGTTCGTTTTTGTCTCACATAATTTCCAATACAATATTCGGATGTGACTAAATAAGAAGATACGCTATTTATGGGGCCTGAAATAATTGGACCTGTTGAAGAAATACTACCATAGGCATTAGATGATTCAAATTTAAGTCCTACAGATACCTTATCGTTAAAGCAATATTTGGGTTCGATGGAAATGCCTCCTCCGAAAGATGAGGATGATTTTGCCATACCAACTAATAAGTCTAGCTTGAAAGGGTTATTACTTTGCGACCTTACCATGAGACTGTAAGTTAGCAATATCGAGAGCATACATATTTTTGACTTCATAGGGTATTTGAGGAGACTAGATGTAAACTAATTAATGATAAGTAATCATGCAAAATAAGATTTAAGTTATGTGTTTAGGCACTAGGCAACAGGCATAAGGCAAAGAGTATTAAATGTTTTTTTAGTAACGATAGCATTTTTTTTGCCGAATGCCGATATCTGAGAGCCAAAGGCTAAAAAATTTAAGTTTATTGTGCATACCAACTTACCTAAACAGTATCAGCCTTAAATTTTAAGCTATTAGCTTTCGACAAAAATCCGAAAGCTAATGGCTCAATGCTACAAACTACACAAACTTCGTTTTACCGGGTACTGCTACTGGATACAAACCATTTGCATCTGGTTTGAGTGGCATATCGGCATCCCAAGCAAATGTTTTTGGCGCAAGGTCTAAGCCTGAATTAATGGCTTTGTCCCACGTTATTACCTGACCCGAATAAGTAGCCATTCTTCCTAGAATAGAGGTCATGGTTGATTTAGCTCCGTTTTCGGCATCAGCAAACTTATATTGTCCTTTGGCGATTGCTTCAAACAATTCGTCATGTTCTACTTGGTAAGGGTTAGGGTCTTTGCTACCATTATGTTTAAACAAGGTATTTCCTTTGTAGTCGGTAATATGTCCTGCATCAAACATAATTTTACCTTTTGTCCCCACTACTAATTCATCAACTTTTGCCCAAGTCCCCTTAATGTGGCGACATTGAGAGTTGAGAATCGTCCCATCGGCATATTCGAACTCAACGATATGGTGGTCAAAAATTTCGCCATAATCTTTTCCTTTTCTTACCTCACGACCGCCCGTTCCTCTAGCTTTGACAGGATAAGAGTTTTTAGCCCAGTTGATTACATCTATATTATGAATATGTTGCTCAGTGATATGATCGCCGCATAACCAGTTAAAATAATACCAGTTACGCATTTGATATTCCATTTCGGTTTGACCCGCTTTTCTTGGATTTACCCACACACCATCATTATTCCACCAAGCCGAAGCAGATACAATATCTCCCACCATACCATCTTGAAGGCGCTTCATGAGCTCACGGTAAGAAGTCTGGTAATGACGTTGCAAACCTACAACGACATTTAGTTTTTTTGCTTTTGCTTTTTCGGCAGCAGCTAGTACTCGTTGTACACCAGCAGGGTCTGTGGCAACAGGCTTTTCCATAAAAATATGTTTACCTGCGTTCACAGCGGCTTCAAAATGTAAAGGGCGAAATCCTGGAGGCGTAGTCAAGATAACCACATCCGCCAAAGGAATTGCTTTTAGATAGGCATCAAATCCCACAAAACGTCTGTCGGCAGGGACATCAATTTTTGATTTCAAGTTCTCAAAATCATCGCCTGTTATTTCTTTGTAGCAATTGTCTAAACGGTCTTGGAAGGCATCTGCCATAGCAACCAATTTCACATTTTGCTTGGTACTCAATGCCTGAATAGCGGCACCCGTACCACGTCCACCACAACCTATCAAGGCAATCTTGATGGTATCGTCGACAAGACTATTAAACATACTTGCTTCCGACAAAAACGGAGTAGCAATTAAACTTCCAGTAATTAGCGATGTACTTTTAACAAAATCGCGTCTAGTTTGACTCATAGTTAGCATTAGTTTTAGAAAATGAGAGGTATTTTAATATTGGATTTGGGATGTTGGATTTGGGAATTGTATGATACTTTTTTATAGAAAATAAAGGTAATTTTTCATATTTCCGAAATCCGACATCCCAAATCCGCAATAGTTTAAGAGCTTTATCACAAGACAGAGCACCATGGCAATTTCCTATGCTCCTGTTCTCTTACACCCTACTTTAATACTTTTGCAAAAAAGGCTTCGACTTCTTCTGCCGAAGGTTGTTGTAAAGGTTGTACAATTCGGAATCCTACAAAAGGCGCATCGGCATTCCACCATTTACTTTTGGGTACTTGTGGGTCGCGACGATTCCAGATAGGGTCGGATTTCAAGCGATTAGCACTGCGCAATTCTTTCGCTTCATCTTTATAATTGCCTCCTCGCACTGTACTCGGATAGCGCTTTAACTTTTCGGAATAAGGATTTTCTTGTCCCGCACTCAGTTTTTGATAAAATCCTTCATCGTATTGGTCCATTGTCCATTCGGCTACGTTGCCCAACATATCATATAATCCCCAAGGATTGGGCTTTTTTTCACCTACTCGATGATAATGTCCTTCGGCGTTGGCACCATACCAAGCATATTGAGCAAGGTCTTTTTCATTTTCTCCAAAAAAGAAACGAGTTTTACTCCCTGCACGACAAGCATATTCCCATTCGGCTTCGGTAGGTAATCGATAGAAAATTCCTGTTTTATGATAAAGCCATTTGCAATACATCAGCGCTGCATACTGCTGCATCGAATTAGCAGGAAAACCTCCTACTTTACCCATGCCCAAGGTAAAATCTATATAAGGTGGACTAGGACGAGTAATGGCATCAGGCTTTGGCTCAGGGTCACGTTCCTCCTCAAAAAACAGTTGATATTCGTCGTAAGTCACTTCAGTAGCACCCATCCAAAAAGCTGAAAGTTTTACCTTCACTTGTGGTGATTCATCGGGCTCATGTCCCGATTCGCTTTCTGGACTACCCATGGATAATTCTCCCGCTGGAATCGCTACCATTTTAAATTTGACAGTAGTATTAGGAATTGTTTTTTCATAAGATTGGAAGTTTTGAGCTTTGGAGATACCAAAAACAGCGGTAAATAAGCTCAAGGTCAAAAGAGTTTTTTTCATAGAAAATTACAAGGTTGATAGTCAATATTAAATTGAGATAACTATAACATATATAGAAACATACTTTACTAAAATACTCCTTCTATTTCGACACCTACCCAACAGACCCTCACAGTTTGTCTATGGTTATTGAGTGATT
>NZ_JBMLSD010000356.1:12647-19381 GCF_049240685.1 Flectobacillus sp. | reverse complement strand
ATTTACACCAACACTCCAAGCTTTTTTACTTGGTGGTGCTTGTCCCATGGCCAAATCGCCACCTGCATCGACCAATGAGGCAGCCAAACCCTCCTTTGCCAAAAAGTCTACTACCTTTTGAGCTATATATCCTTTGGCTATTCCTCCTAAGTCTAGTTGCATAGCGCTTTTGTTAAGCTTAACCGCATGTGTCTTTTCGTTCATCTGTACCCATTGAAACCCTATGCTAGCTTGGGCTTTATGAAGTACTGAATCAGCAGGTAACTGTTTTTCTTTTCTAGCTTTTCTCCAAAGCTTGACTAGCGGTCCTATCGTAATGTCAAACGCACCATTACTTTTTTGATATGCGACTTGTGATTGCTTTAAAATATCCCACAAAGCATCGGATACACCTGCACTTTGTCCTTTCTGAGATAGGATGCTTAGCTCGCTTTGAGCATCATAATCACTGTAAACTTGATTAAGAGAATCAACTAGCTTATAGGCTCTGGCAGTTGCACTAGAAACCTTCACAGAATCGTTGCTATATACAATAATAGAAAATGGCGACCCCATTTTGGGTTGTGTAAAAGTCCATTTGCGAAAAGTTTGAGCTGAAGATTTGGTAGCAAAAATGAGTACCAAAAGAATCATTAAAGAAAATCTTGTTTTCACAGAATCAATACGTTCGAGGTTTGAATGTTACCAAATAATAGGACAATTTAAGAAATAATCATCTGTTAACTTGCCCTGTTTTGCGGAGTCTTATCTCTGATTAAATCGCTATTTTGTTTCTATATACTATGGCGTAGTACCATTCTTTTGTGCGATAACATCGGAATTTATATATCTAACAAGGTATTCGGTCGAATAAATCGGCCTATTAGCAGTAAATCCACTCAGATGCTCACTCGGTCTATTAAAATTATCCTAATTTTATGCCGTTTTCAAAAGTATTATCCTGCTATAATTGGCGTATTTTAACTATACTATTTTTCAAAAATATTCCTGTAGCGTTTGACTTTTTCATTTTTATATGGTCAAAGCAAAAGTTTTCAAACTTTCTCTAAAACTAGATATTATCTAAAATTGAGAATTGATATTGTGATTAAACAAAGTTTCTAATTTATATTTGTACTAATTCTAAATAAGCAAAGCTTATTTGTTTTGAGTCGTCAAAACTTCAACCCGATAAAACATACATATTTCAAATGAAAAGAATCTTCATTGCTGCATCTTTGGCACTTTTTAGTTTTGCTGCAAGCGCACAAAGAAATACCTTATTAGAACAATCTTTTTGGAGAACTCAACCAAATGCTGAAGCTGTCAAAGCTGAAGTAGCAAAAGGAAGTAACCCTTCTGAACTAAATCGTCAGGCGATGGACCCAGTGGTAATTGCCATTAATACTGGTGCACCAAACGAGGCCATCAAATATTTGTTGGAACAACCTGGTAATGATGTAAACAAAATCACTCACGATGGACGTATCTACTTGCACTGGGCTACAGCTAAAGGTAATATCGAAATCATGCAGTTGTTGATTGATAAGGGTTCAAAAGCAAGTATGGTAGATGCCCATGGAACTACTCCATTAAACTTTGCTGCAGGCAACGGACTTACACCAGAAGTAATCGACCTTTGTGTAAAAGCTGGAGCAAATTTGAAAAAAGACGTCAACCAAGATGGTGCAAACGTATTGTTACTTGCTGTAGCGGGAGATAAAGACTTGGCGATTACTAATTATTTAGTATCAAAAGGTTTAGATATTAAAAGTGTTGACAAAAATGGCAATAATATTTTTGGCTATGCCGCTCGTAGCGGAAACGTTAATCTTTTGAAAGCTTTAGTACAAAAAGGTATCACGCCAAACGATAACGCTATTGTGGTTGCTTCGCAAGGCGGTAGAAGAGGTACAACTCTTAATTTAGAGTTTTTTGAATATCTTGAAAGTTTAGGCGTAAAACCTACAGCAACAACTAAAGCTGGCGAAAATGTTTTACATTTCTTGGTTCGTAGACCTAATCAAAAAGAAATTATTGAGCATTTCTTGGCAAAAGGAGTGAATGTCAATCAAGCAGACGAGGAAGGTAACACACCATTTATGTTTGCAGCTGCCTCAAATAGAGATTTGGCGACATTAGGATTACTTGCATCAAAAGTATCAAACATCAATCAAACGAATAGTAAAGGCGAATCGGCTCTTTCATTGGCTGTAAAAGGAAACTCTCCTGAGGTTGTTAAGTTTTTGATAGAAAAAGGTGCTGATGTAAATGTAGCAAACAAAGACGGTGAAAATTTGTTAGCCTATTTGGTACAATCATACAACGCAGGTGGCTTTGGTGGTCCTGGGGCTCCAGGAGGACAGGGTGGCCCACAAGGTGGAGCTCCTCAAGGTGCTCCGCAAGGCGGTGGTGAAGGTCGTGGTGGTTTTGGTGCAAAAACTGAAGACTTTGATGCCAAGTTAAAAATGTTGGAAGAAAAAGGATTAAAAGCTACTACTTCACAAAAAAATGGTAATACCTTGTATCATTTAGCCGTTATGAAAAATGACCTTGGACTTCTCAAACACATTCAGGCACTTGGTATTGACGTAAATGCTAAAAACTCAGAAGGTATCACAGCGCTTCACAAAGCAGCCATGATTGCCAAAGACGATACCGTTATGAAATACTTGGTATCTGTTGGTGCTAAAAAAGAAGCTGTTACTAATTTCAACGAAACGGCTTTTGATTTAGCTTCAGAAAACGAATCACTTTCAAAATCTAAAATATCTATCACATTCTTAAAATAGTAAAATGCTTAAATTCTTAAAACTAGCCGTTATTACAATAATCGCTTCATTGGGTGTTTCTAGCGTAGCTCAAGCTCAGACAACGAAGTACAAATGTATGATTCAAATGACCAACTACATGGGCGAAGGAGCCTATATGGTTGTGTCTATCGTAGATGCTAAAGGTGCTTATGACAAAACTTTGTATGTATTAGGTTCTGATAAAAAATGGTACAAAGACCTTAAAGAATGGCACAAAGCTTTCTCAAAAAAGCCAAGTAACTTAAGCGCTATCACGGGGGCATCTGTAACAGGTGGCGACCGTAGTGTGGTTGTACTTGAAATCGAAAATGCGAAATTGAATGCCAACTACAAAATTCGTTTTGAGAGTGCCGTTGAGGATAAGCCTTATTACGTAAAAGATTTGGAGGTTCCATTAACAACAGATGGCTTAGCGGCTAAAAGTGAAGGAACAGGTTATATCCGTTATGTAAGATTTAGTCCTGCAAACTAGCATAAGAGGATTCAGACACAAAGTAACAGCATTCAATTGCTTTACTTTGTGTCTTTCCCATCAGTTAATCAACCAACTCTCAAAATATGAATCTCACTATATGGAGATACAGTCACCTCACGTTGGCGGTATCTTCTTTTCTTTTTCTGGCCCTTGCTGCTATTACTGGTATCATTTTGTCGTTTGAACCAGCTTTAGAAAAAATCAACAGACCCAACACTCCATCACTTAGTCAGGTAACGTTGGCCGAAAGTATTCCTGTTTGGAAAAAACAATATCCTTCAATTAGTCAGGTGGAGGTAGATGATTTTCATTCTCTAGTAGCCAAAAGCTCTGATTTTCCGAAAGATATTCAGGAGGGATACATTCATCCCAAAACTGGAGAATTTTTGGGTGCGTCTAAACAAAAAGGTGCTTTCTTTGAATGGGTTAATGCTTTGCACCGCTCTCTATTTTTACATGAATTAGGGCGTTTTTTTGTAGGACTCACCGCTTTCCTCCTATTCTTAATTACGATTTCGGGTATTTTACTGCTTATCCAACGTCAACAAGGTATTCGTAATTTTTTCAAAGGTATCCCCAAAGATAGCTTTGCCCAATACTATCACGTGGTGCTAAGTCGTTGGTCGTTATTGCCCATTTTGCTCATTGCTTTGACGGGAGCCTATCTTTCATTGGTACGCTTTGAGGTTTTTCCTGCTGCCAAAATAAATCTTGAGGTGGATTTTGATAAAATAAAAGATACACCCCAAAAGAAACTGGAAGATTTTCCTATTTTCAAAAATACATCCCTCGCAGAAATAAAAAGTATTGAATTCCCTTTTTCTGAAGATCCTGAAGATTATTTTACTATCAAGCTCAAAGACCGAGAAATTGCTGTAAATCAAATTACAGGCGAAATTCTTGCCGAACAAGCTTATCCTTTTACGCAAATTATGAGTACCCTCAGTCTCGATTTGCATACTGGTAGAGCGAGTATTATTTTGGCTATCATTCTGGCTATTGCTTCTGGAAATATTCTATTTTTTATCTACACTGGGTTTGCCATTACTTTCAAAAGACTTTCTGGAAAATCGAAAAATCAATTTACAGCTGAAGAAAGCCGTTTTGTTATCTTAGTTGGTTCTGAAAATGGTAGTACTTGGGATTTTGCGAATGGTTTTTATCAACAACTGGTCAAACTTGGAGAGAAAACCTATATCTCGACACTCAACGAATATCAGAGCTACCCAAGTGCCGAACATTTGGTAATATTTACCTCTACTTACGGGGCGGGTGATGCCCCAAATAGCGGTAACAAATTCCAAGAACTACTTAAAAATATTTCGCAGTCTCAAAATATTCACATTTCGGTTTTAGGTTTTGGGTCACGTGCTTATCCAGATTTCTGCCAGTTTGCTTACGAAGTCCATCATGCATTAAGTAGCAAATCATGGGCGACACCTTTGTTGGATATACATACCGTAAATGACAAGTCAGAGGAAGATTATGCGCTTTGGGCAGAAGCTTGGTCAACAAAAACAGGTATCAGTATTTCGAGTAAAGCACCGCTAAAGCAACCAAATAATTTTAGAAACCTAGAGGTGGTTTCAAATACTTCGAACCAACACGACGATACTTTCTTGATTAAGTTGAAAACTAAAAGATGGACAAAAGTAAAATCAGGAGATTTATTGGCGATATATCCTGCCAATGACCATCGTGAACGCCTGTATTCGATCGGAGTTGTAGATAAAAGTGATATTCAGTTAAGTGTAAGATTACATGAAAATGGACTAGGCTCAGGATTTTTGCATCGACTCAAAGCTGGAGATACATTCAAAGCTAAAATTGTTCAAAATAGCCATTTCCATTTCCCTAGAAATAGTCCCGAAGTCATCATGATTTGTAATGGTACAGGTATCGGTCCTTTTTTAGGAATGCTTAGTCAAAACACCAAGCAAATACCATGTCATTTGTATGCAGGTTTTAGAGATAAAGGCTCGCTTAGTTTGTATCAGTCTCAGTTAGACGAATACAGTGAACAAAAGAAATTGAACAAACTTACGGTAGCACTATCTCGTGAAACTGAAAAGCAATATGTTGGGGATTTGATTAAGAAAGATGCCAGTCAAGTGGCTACTGTACTACAAAATGGAGGAGTTATTATGATTTGTGGGTCGTTGGCTATGCAAAAAGATGTAATGGTCGTACTAGAACAAATCTGTAAGAAAGAACTTTCTCAGTCCTTGAGTCACTACCAAGCACACGAACAAATTCTTTCAGATTGTTATTAATTTTTCCGATAGAGTGCGACTGAAGTCGCACTCTAATTAGAAAAAATCAAATATTAAAATTTCTAAACTTATTTCAAGATAAAATCCTTGATATTCAGATTTTTAGTAGTTACCACCTTCCCCTCATCTGTTATCAAAATCGCACTATATTCTGGGTGTTTTTTCAAAAGCTTCAATCCTTTATCTTTTCCCAAAACCATAATGGATGTACTAAAGCCATTGGCTGTTTCGGCACTTGGACCAAAAACAGTTACACTACAAAGTCCAGTCGCAGGGTATCCCGTTACAGGATTGATGATATGCGAATAGCGTTTTCCATTAAATACCACAAATTTCTGGTAGCTCCCCGAAGTTACTACAGCGCTTTTAAGAAGTGGTATTATCGCAAAAACGGTATCTTTTTTCATAGGATTGGTAATTCCGACTGTCCAAGGCGTACCATCTGGTTGGTTACCCCAAGTATTCATATCTCCAGAACCATTGACAATACCCGCCTGAATACCCCTTGCCAACATCATTTCACGGCAACGGTCGGCTGCATAGCCTTCACCTAATGCTCCAAAGCCAATTTTCATTCCCCTTTTCTTCAAAAAAATTGTGCTATTGGCTTTATCTAACTCGATGTTTTTGTAACCAACTTTTTCTACTGATTTTTTAACTGCCTCTGGCGTTGGCATTTGTGTCATAGAGCCATCAAACTTCCAGATTCTATCCATTGCTGCAAAACTAATATCAAAAGCTCCGTTTGTTATTTCAGAAAAATGTAGAGCTCTTTCTGTCAACTCAAATACTTCTGGGTCAACTTTTACAGGTTTGATTCCTGCATTACGATTTACATCCGAAATCTGAGTGGTACTTTTCCAATCTGAAATCAAGTATTCAATTCTAGAAATTTCAGCAATGATATCCTCAATACTTTGTTTGGCAGTTGCCGTATCCTTCGCAACAACAGTAATGTCAAACCTCCCCCCCATCAGCAAAGTCGTTTTCTTTTTAAGAACCTGTGCTTGAGAAGCAATTGAAAAAAGAAATAGAAATATAAAGATTATTTTGTGCATAAATTTAGTTTCGTTAAGTACCGAGATAAGAGTGAATAAATAGTAGTACTGAATTATGAGCTGTGAATTGTGAATGTATTTTTTTATATCAAAAATTGATTTTACCTGCATTCATAGGCTTTATGTTTTTAGCTTA